>CANQQN010000063.1 GCA_947625995.1 uncultured Lachnospiraceae bacterium | reverse complement strand
GATGACAGAAGAAGAAATTGCTGCTTACAACCGGCGGATCACCCATAACAAAGCATGCAAGGTGGTTGATCTTACCGGACTGGAAAAGGAGATTGACGCCCAGAAAGTGATCGGACTGATCGAGGCCTACGAATTTGGCAGTAATGAGTATCTTGATGGAAATGTTCTTACGGAGAAGAAAAAACAGGCGCTGATAGAGAAACGGAATCTGGAAGCGCTGTCCCATATGAAAAAGATCAAAGTGACTTACGGGCTGGCAGTACATGCCGCGGATGTGCGCGGATTTCCGACAGATGAGGCTTTGATGCAGTCTCCTGACGACTGGGAATTTGATTATTTTCAAGAGTCCAAGCTGAAGGTAGGAGAGGGCGTTTGCATCTATCATGCCACCGCGGAGGGAGACTGGCTGTTTGTGCAGGCGCAGAATTATGCAGGTTGGGTGAAAAGCAGCGATATTGCCAGATGCTCCCGTCAGCAGATGACAGAGTATCTTGCCGCCGAGCCCTTTATTATTGTGACAGAGCCCACAGACGTGGAGTTTCAGGATCAGAAGATACATTTTTCCATGGGCTGCAGGCTGCAAAAGGACGCCGGAAAAAACGCGTTGCTTCCGGTTTCAAAGGATGGAAAGCTGGAGCTTGTGCCATTTTCTCTTGATAGGCTCCCGCACAATGAAGGATATCTGCCCTATACGAAGGCGATTGTGTTGGATCAGGCCATGAAGCTTTTAAATACCGGCTATGGCTGGGGCGGCAAGGATGATCTGCTGGATTGTTCCGCAACCATGCTGTCGGTTTATGACTGTTTTGGTTTTTCCCTGCCTCGCAACACCTCTGAAATGGTCAAGTGTCAGGAAACAAGGATCGATGTGTCCGAATTGGGAGAGGAAGACAAGCTGGAAAGGCTGCGATCTGTGCTTCCGGGCAGTCTGTTGCTTATGAAAGGGCATGTGATGATGTATCTTGGCATCAAGGATGATGTGGCCTATGCCCTCCATGCGTTTACCAAATATTATGATGACGAAGGCTGCGGGGAAAATGTGATGCAGTGCACCATTACCCCGCTTACCATAAAAAATGCAAGCGGCAGAAGCTATCTTGACAGTGTACATACCATATTGGAAATACTGCCGGATGCAAAGGAACAGTAATAGCTTGAGAAGCAGGAAAAACGGACCTGACAGCTGCAGGAGAAACAGAAGACGGTCTGGAGGATAAGATGTATAAAGTATGTATTTTCGATCTTGACGGTACGCTGGCGGATTCTGTGGAAAGCATTGCATACAGCGCTAACAGAGCCATCGGTAAATTTGGATTTTCGCCCAATCCCGTGGAGAATTACAAGGGCTATGCCGGGGACGGCGCGCCTGAGATGCTGCGCCGCAGTCTGCGGGATGCGGGAGATGCGGGATTAACTTATTTCCCACAGGTTTATGAGGAGTATAAAAAGCTGTTTGAAAAGGACTGCATGTACCATGTAAGACCATATGAAGGGATCGTGGAAGCGCTTGCCGGATTGAAGGCTTTGGGGGTATCCATTGCAGTCCTTTCCAACAAACCGCACCGTCGTACGATCCAAGTGGTGGAAGGGTTGTTTGGAAAAGGGTATTTTGACGAACTGCAGGGAATGATCGATGAATCCACAAGGAAGCCCAACCCACAAGGGGCGCTTATGATCGCGGACCGAGCAGGCGTTTTGCCGGCAGAATGCATGTACGTGGGTGACACCAATACAGATATGCAGACAGGCAACCGCGCGGGCATGTATACGATAGGCGTCACATGGGGATTCCGCTCCAGAAAAGAACTGGAAGAGAACCATGCCCATGTGATCATCGACCATCCGCTGGAGTTGATTGGGCTGGCAAAAGGAGGATGTCATGAAGAAAAGTTATGATGTGGTCATTATCGGGGCGGGACCTTCCGGAATTTTTTGCGCTTACGAACTGATCCGTAAAAAACCGGACATCCGCGTGCTGATGATCGAGAAGGGACGTCCGATCGAAAACCGTTCCTGCCCAAAGAGAAAGACCAAAAAATGTATGGGGTGCAAACCGTGCGCCATTACAACAGGATTTGCGGGAGCAGGCGCGTTTTCTGACGGCAAGCTGTCCCTCTCTCCGGATGTGGGCGGCAATCTGCCGGAAATACTTGGTTATGAAAAGACAGTGGAGCTTTTGAAGGAATCCGACGATATCTATCTGCAGTTTGGAGCCGATAAAAACGTGTACGGCGTGGATAAGATGCAGGAGATCATAGAGATCCGCAGAAAAGCGATCAATGCCAACCTGAAGCTGATCGAGTGCCCGATCCGTCATCTTGGCACGGAGGAAGGCTACAAGATCTATCAGAAGATGCAGACCCATCTTCTGGACGCAGGGATTGAGATGATCTTTCACACCATGGTGGAGGATATCCTTGTGGAAGAGGGGCATGTGACCGGCGTCCGCACGGAAAAGGGCGATGTATTTGAAGCCGGACAGGTGGTGGCAGCCATCGGCAGGGAAGGCAGCGAGTGGTTCAGTCATGTCTGTCAGGCCCATAAAATTGAAACGGAAGTAGGCACCGTAGATATCGGCGTTCGGGTGGAGGTACGTGACGAGGTCATGGATTTCCTGAACAAAAATCTTTACGAGGCGAAGCTGGTGTATTATACGCCCACTTTTGACGACAAGGTGCGTACCTTTTGCACCAATCCCAGCGGAGAGGTCGCCACGGAATATTATGAGAACGGGCTGGCGGTGGTGAACGGTCATGCCTATAAATCCAAAGAGTTGAAGACCAACAATACCAACTTTGCCATTCTGGTATCCAAAAATTTCACAAAGCCCTTTAAGACGCCCATTGAATACGGCAAGCAGATCGCCCAGCTTTCCAACATGCTCTGCGACGGAAAGATTCTGGTACAGACCTTCGGCGATTTCCAACGGGGACGCCGGACCACGGAGGAGCGGCTTTGCAGGAATAATATCATTCCTACCCTGAAGGACGCGGTGCCGGGGGATCTGTCGCTGGTATTTCCTCACCGGATCATGGTGGATATTCAGGAGATGCTTCTGGCCCTTGACAAGGTGACGCCGGGTATCGCCAGCGACGAGACGCTGCTCTACGGCGTGGAGGTGAAATTCTACTCTAACAAAGTGGTTGTGGATAAAGATTTTGAGACAAGTATCAAAGGATTGCGGGCTGTGGGAGACGGCGCAAGCGTGACCAGAGGGTTGCAGCAGGCGTCTGCCAACGGGCTCGCCGTGGCGCGAAGTATTTTGAAAGAGAGGTTTTAGAATGAAAACAGGTATTATCGGCGCGGGCCATATGGGCGGCGCCATGATCCGCGGTATGGCTGCAAAAGGAAAGATCGCAAAGGCAGATATGATCATCTATGATAAAAACCGCGATCTTACGGAATCAATGGCCGGAGAGCTTGGTATTGAGGCGGCGAAAAGCGCCGCTGCGCTGGCGGAAACGGCGGATGTGGTCATTCTCGCGGTGAATCCTCAGTTTGTTCCCGCTCTTGTGGAAGAGATCAAGGACCGGATCGGCGGCGATAAGCTGGTCATTTCTGTGGCGCTGGGACAAACGCTGGAAAAGCTGGAGGGCTATTTCGGTAAGCCCGTGAAATTGGTGCGGGCCATGCCCAACACACCGGCGCTTGTGGGAGAAGCCATCACAGCGGTGGCAGCCGGTTCCCATGTGTCCGAGGAGGAGCTTATAAAGGCAAGAAAAGTGCTGGAGTGTTTTGGAGTTACGGAGTTGCTTCCCGAGCCTTTGATGGACGCTGCGGTTTCTGTCAGCGGAAGTTCTCCCGCCTATGTATACATGTTTATTGAGGCCATGGCGGACGGCGCGGTGCTGGACGGCATGCCAAGGGATCTGGCCTACAGATTTGCCGCGCAGGCAGTGCTTGGCAGCGCAAAGATGGTACTGGAGACCGGCCTTCATCCGGGACAACTGAAGGACGCGGTCTGCACGCCCGGCGGCTCTACCATCGCCGCGGTGCGCAGGTTGGAGGAAAAAGGATTCAGAAGCGCGGTGATCGAAGGCATGAAAGCCTGCACGGACAAGGCGCGGGGATTTTCCAAATGATCCTTCAAGAGATAGAAAGTATTCAAAAGGGATCGAACATAGGCTGTTCGATCAGGTATTCCATATAGAAACAGGTGTTGATCATGAAATTTTATTGGAAATATATAAAGCCCTATCTGCCATATTTTATCATCGGACCGCTGTGTATGATCGTAGAGGTCATCGGAGAGGTCGTTATGCCCTTTTTGCTGTCCCGGATCATCAATGACGGCGTTGGCGTGGGCAGCGCCGGTAAAGGCGTGGGATTTATCATTGCCATGGGTGTCTTGATGGTGGTGACGGCAATTCTCATGATGCTCGGCGGCGTGGGCGGCGCGTATTTTGCCATCAAGGCTTCCAGCAATTTTGCCAATGATCTGAGGAAAGACATTTTTTCCAAGATCCAGAAATTTTCTTTTGCAAATATTGATTCATTTAGTACAGGCTCACTGGTGACCCGTATGACAAACGACATCACGCAGATGCAGAACCTGATTACTATGGCCCTGCGTATGATGCTGCGTTCTCCGGGGATGTTCATCGGCGCGCTGATCATGGCCTTTTTAATGAATCCCCGTCTGGCAACGGTCATTGCCGTGGTGATCCCTATCTTGACGGTGGGCATTGTGATCCTATTGAAGATTTCTTTTCCAAGATTCCAGAAAATGCAGGAAAAAATTGACGGACTGAATTCCGGCGTACAGGAAAATCTCACGAACGTGCGGGTAGTAAAATCCTTTGTGCGGGAATCCTATGAAGAGAAGAAATTTGCCGAAGCAAACCGGGATCTGAAGGATTCCACCCTCCATGCTTTGGGCGTGATGATCTTTACCATGCCGCTGATCATGTTTGTGATGAACGCCACCACGCTGTCTGTGGTATGGTTTGGCGGCAACCAGATTATTGCGGGAGAGATGAAGGTGGGAGACCTCACCGCGTTTACCAACTACGTGGTGCAGATCCTCATGTCCCTGATGATGGTATCCATGATCTTTTTGAACAGTTCCCGGGCAATGGCTTCCTCAAAACGTATCAAAGAAGTGCTGAATACAAAGATCGACCTTAACGACGATCAGGCGCGCCAAAAAGACCTTACTGTTCAGAGAGGCGATATTACATTTAAAAACGTGTGCTTCCGTTACCATAAGAACTCTCCAGAGTGGGTGCTGGAGGACATCAATGTTGAGATCAAGGGAGGACAGACGGTAGGCATCATCGGTTCTACCGGCTGCGGGAAATCCAGTTTGGTGCAGATGATCCCCCGGCTCTATGATGTGGACGAAGGGGAAGTACTGGTGGACGGCGTCAATGTGAAGGACTATTCTTTAAAAAACCTTCGCGACGGCGTAGGCATGGTACTGCAGAATAATGTGCTTTTCTCCGGTACGATCAAGGATAATTTGAAGTGGGGCAATGAAAACGCCAGCGACGAGGAAGTGTTCGCGGCGGCTAAGAGCGCGCAGGCAGACGGGTTTGTCACTTCCTTTGCGGAAGGATATGAGACAGAACTGGGACAGGGCGGCGTCAATGTATCCGGCGGCCAGAAGCAACGTCTGTGTATTGCGAGGGCATTGTTGAAAAAACCGAAGATCCTTATTCTGGACGACAGCACCAGTGCGGTGGATACTGCCACAGAGGCCAATATCCGCGCCTGTTTCCGAAACGAACTGAAAGATACCACAAAGCTGATCATCGCCCAGCGGATCGGTTCTGTCAAGGACGCGGACCTGATCCTCGTTATGGACGACGGAAAGATCGTGGGCAGTGGAAAACATGAAGAATTGCTGGACACCTGCGAGAGTTACCGTGAGATTTACGAATCTCAGGCAGACAGGCGAGAGGAGGTGTCTGCATAATGGCTGTAAACAGAGATGTACTGTTTAAGAAATACGTCAAAGATAAAGAGGATTCCCCAAATACGCAGGCTCAGGGCAGAAGGCCGGGTCCGGGAGGCGGTCCCGGCGGAAGGAACAGAGGCATGAATGCCACCGGAAAGCCAAAGGCTGCAAGGGCGTCGATAAAGAGACTGTTTTCCTATATTGGGAATGACAAATACAAGTTGTTTATTGTGCTGATCTGTCTCCTTGCCAGCACCGTTTCTTCACTGGGCGGCAGTTATCTGCTTCGCCCCATTGTCAACCATCTTGTGGATGCGAATACTTCCGTGGAGGAGAAGATATCCGGTCTTCTCGGAGGCATCCTTCTGATGCTGGGCATTTATTTCATCGGTGTCATGTCCTCCTATGGGCAGTCCCGATTCATGCTGCGTATCTCTCAGAACGCGCTTCAGCGGATCAGGGAAGACCTGTTCGATAAGCTGCAGCATTTGCCGGTCAGTTTCTTTGATACCAATAGTCACGGAGAACTGATGAGCCGCTTTACCAATGATGTGGATGTGATCGGCGAGATGATGAACACAACTATTGTACAGGTATTTTCAGGAGTCATATCGCTGATCGGAACGCTGGCGCTGATGCTGTATACCAATGTGATCCTTGCTGTGGTGGTTATTGTGAGCGTACCGCTGTTTGCAAAGGCAGGCGGCGCCATCGCCAACAGGAGCAGAAAGTATTATAAGTCTCAGCAGGCGGCGCTTGGCGGCGTCAACGGCTATATTGAGGAGACTGTTACGGGGCAGAAGGTTGTAAAAGTATTCAATCATGAAAACATTTCCACAGAGGAATTTGAAGTCCTGAGCGATCATCTGCAGAAAAGCCAGATGAACGCCCAGTTTTTCGGCGGTATCATGGGGCCCGTTATGGGGAACATGAGCCAGATCAGCTACGCCATCACGGCAATGGTAGGCGGGATTCTGTGTGTGCTTGGGAAATTCGATATCGGCGGCCTTACGATCTTTACCAATTATTCCAGACAGTTCAGCCGGCCTATCAACGAGATCTCCATGCAGATGAACACGATCTTTTCCGCCCTTGCCGGCGCGGAGCGTGTTTTTGATATCATGGATCAGGAGCCGGAAGAACCGGATGTGCCGGGCGCTGTTAAAGAAGGAAATATGGACGGTCGCGTAGAATTGAAGGATGTGACCTTCAGCTATGTGCCCGGAAAAGTGATCTTAAAAGGAGTCAGTTGTTATGCGAAGCCGGGGCAGAAGATCGCTTTTGTCGGCTCTACCGGCGCGGGAAAGACGACCATCACCAATCTGATCAACCGGTTTTATGATATAGACAGCGGCAGTATCACTATTGGCGGCCGGGACATCAAAGAGTATTCCAGAGATTATCTGCGGCAGAATGTGGCAATGGTGCTTCAGGACACCCACCTCTTTACCGGCACTGTTATGGAGAATATCCGTTACGGACGTATGGATGCCACCGACGAGGAAGTGAAGGAGGCGGCGAAGCTGGCAAGCGCCCATACCTTTATCAAGCGCTTGAAGCACGGGTATGATACGATGCTTGAAGGAGCGGGAGCCAACTTAAGCCAAGGCCAGCGGCAGCTGATCAACATCGCCAGAGCGGCAGTGTCAAAGGCGCCTATTCTGATTTTGGATGAAGCGACCAGCTCTGTGGATACCCGTACAGAACGCCATATTGAGCGGGGAATGGACCGCCTGATGAAGGAGCGGACGACGTTTGTGATCGCCCATCGCCTTTCCACCGTGCGAAACGCCAACGCCATTATGGTGCTGGAGCATGGAGAGATCATCGAGCGGGGTACGCATGAGGAACTGCTGGAACAGAAAGGCAGATATTACAATCTTTATACAGGAAAGGCAGAACTGGATTAAAGGCGGCAAGCCTGACATCAGGAGGAGCTTTTTTCTATGGAAGGTATCTCAGAAGAAAAACCGAAAAATCATGTCTGTGTCGGCATTCTGGCTCATGTAGACGCCGGAAAGACAACCGTATCCGAGGGGATTCTATATACTGCCGGAGCCATCCGTTCCATGGGACGGGTGGATAACGGCGACGCGTTTCTGGATACTTATGAGTTGGAGCGTCAGCGGGGGATCACGATTTTCTCAAAGCAGGCGGTGTTTTCTCTTGATAATTTTCAAGTGACCCTTCTGGATACGCCGGGGCATGTGGATTTTTCGGCGGAAATGGAGCGTACGCTCCAGGTGCTGGATTACGCGGTGCTTGTGATCAGCGGTGCCGACGGCGTACAGGGCCATACCCTGACCCTGTGGCGTTTGTTGAAGATCCACAGGATCCCGGTGTTTCTATTTATCAATAAAATGGATCAGCCGGGCACGGACAGGGACCGCCTTTTGGCGCAGCTTCAGGAGCAGCTTGACGAAGCCTGCCAGCCCTTTGATCTGCTTGACGGATCCAAGGAAGAAACAGATGCCTTCTATGAAGGGGCGGCCATGTGCAGCGAGCCGCTTATGGAAGCTTATCTGGAGACCGGTATACTGACTGACGGGCAGTTAAGGGAAGCAGTGAGAGAGAGAACACTGTTTCCCTGTTATTTTGGGTCCGCGCTGAAAATGACCGGAGTGGAGACGTTTTTGAGCGGGCTAAACCGGTTTATGGAACCGCCTGTATATCGGTCGCAGTTTGGCGCCAGAGTTTTCAAGATCGCAAGGGACGAGCAGGACAACCGGCTTACTTATATGAAGATCACCGGCGGCAGCCTGAAAGTCCGTGATACGCTGTATACCTCCGGAGAAGAGCAGGAGGGGGAAAAGGTCAGCCAAATCAGGATCTATTCCGGAAGCCGCTACCGGACGGAGAATGCGGCTGCTGCCGGTATGGTCTGTGCAGTCACGGGACTGAAAAATACAGAACCCGGACAGGGGGTCGGTTTTGAAAAGACCAAAAATACGCCGATGCTGGTACCGGTCTTAAATTATCGTGTCATACTCCCGGATACGGTGGACACGGCGCAGTTTCTGCCGAAGCTTTATCAACTTCAGGAAGAAGAACCTCTGCTTCACGTGGTTTGGAACGAAACACTGGCTGAGATCCATGTGCAGGTCATGGGAGAAGTGCAGATCGAGATCCTAAGGCACATGATCCGAGAACGGTTTGGCGTGGAAGTTTCGTTCGGAACAGGTGCTGTTTTATACAGGGAAACCATCGCGGACACGGTGATCGGTTCCGGGCATTTTGAACCTTTGCGGCATTACGCGGAGGTACATCTTAGGCTGGAACCCCTGCCGCCTGGCAGCGGTCTGGTTGTTTCATCTTTGTGCGCTGAGGATGTGCTCGCAAAAAACTGGCAGCGGCTGATCCTTACGCATTTGGCGGAGCGCCAGCATCGGGGCGTGCTGGCGGGTTATCCCATTACGGATATGAAGCTCACCCTGCTGTCGGGAAGAGCCCATCTAAAGCATACGGAGGGCGGCGATTTCCGGCAGGCCACTTACCGCGCGGTGCGTCAGGGACTAATGGAAGCGAAAAGCGTCCTTCTGGAACCGTGGTATGAATTTCGCCTTGCAGTTCCTGCGGAATGTGTGGGACGTGCCATGACGGATCTGGATCAGATGCAGGGGGAGTTTTCCATTCTGCAGCAGGAGAACAAAGCCGGTATGACGCTGCTGACAGGAAAGGCGCCTGTCACGGCCATTCAGGATTATCACAGGCAGGTAGTCTCCTATACCAAGGGCAGAGGACAGCTTTCCTGCAGCTTTTATGGATATCTGCCCTGTCATAACGAGGAAGAGGTCATTGCCACCGCAGGCTACGATCCGGAGGCAGATGTAGAGCAGCCCACGGGATCCGTTTTCTGCGCCCATGGGGCGGGCTATTATGTGCCGTGGGATCAGGTGAAGGCTCAC
>CANQQN010000062.1 GCA_947625995.1 uncultured Lachnospiraceae bacterium | reverse complement strand
TTTATAAATAATTTATATTTAGCATCTTGAAACTTTAGCTTTACGGCGTACAATAAATTTGGTTTCATAGAACCTTTTGTATAGAAAAAGCCGGGGTTTGGAGGTGCTTCTTTCTTTGAATCCAAAGATACAAAAGAAATACCAGATCGTCATGCATATCTGTACGGCTGTAGGGCTGATCGGTTCCATTATCTTTTTTATATACGCGTATAGGGCAGGGATACTGACCTCTCAGGAAGCCATGCAGGAATTTCTTCTTCCCTTCGGCTTCTGGGCGGCGCTGATCTTTGTGCTGATCCAAGCCGTTCAGGTAGTGATCCCCATTCTTCCCGGCGCCGTGGGATGTGTGATCGGCGTGGTGATGTTCGGGCCATGGCTGGGATTTCTGTACAATTATATCGGAATCTGCATGGGCTCGATCGCGGCGTTCCTGCTTGCCAAAATGTATGGGAAGCCGCTTCTGGAACTGATCGCGTCGCCGCGGTTGTACAAAAAATACTTGGGGTGGCTGGACCGCAACCAGAAAAACTTTGACAGGCTTTTTGCGGCGGCTATTTTTATGCCGGTAGCTCCCGACGATTTTTTGTGTTTTCTCGCGGGCGTCACCCATATGAAACTGAAAAAATTTACGGCGATCATTTTGCTTGGGAAACCCCTTGCGATCATCCTCTATTCTCTGGGCCTTGAGTTGGTGTTCCAGAAAGTTCTGGGGCTGCTGGGGTGAGTATGACAGACGGCGCCACAGATACGCCGGTTTGCGGAGGAATAGAATTGAAGGTTTATATTTACACCGGATTTATGAACATGATATGCAAGAGCGGGATCGGGAAAGCCATCTATCACCAGATGACTGCGCTGAAAAGCGCCCGGATCCCTTTTACCACAAAAGCGGGAGACGCTTACGACATCATTCACCTTAATACAGTTTTCCCCGATTCTTTTTTAGAGGCAAAAAAAGCCAGAAGAAAAGGGAAAAAGGTAGTCTACTATGCCCATTCCACCATGGAGGATTTTCGGAATTCTTTCAACGGGTCCAATGTTTTTGCCCCGCTGTTTAAAAAGTGGATCACCAGATGTTATGACTCCGGCGATGTGATCATCACGCCTACAGAGTATTCCAAGGAACTGATTACCTCTTACGGCATCCACAAGCCTATTTACAGCCTGACAAACGGCATCGACCTGAAAAAATATGTAAAGAACGAAAGAAAGGGTATGGAGTTCAGAAAAAAATACGGACTTGCGCCTGACGACAAGGTGATCATATCCGTCGGACATTATATCCAGCGGAAGGGGATCCTTGATTTTGTGGAGATGGCAAAGAAATTTCCGGAATATCGGTTTCTGTGGTTCGGATACACCAACCTGAGCCTTGTGCCCGGCAAGATCCGGAAGGCGCTGAAAGCTTCCTATCCCAATCTGCAGTTTCCCGGATATGTGGATAAGGAGGAACTGATCGGCGCTTACTCCGGCAGCGACCTGTTCTTGTTTATGACCAATGAGGAGACAGAAGGCATTGTGATGCTGGAGGCAATGGCCATGAAGATTCCGATCCTTGTGCGGGATATTCCCATTTATGAAAAATGGCTTCCCAAGGACCGGGTGGTGTACAAGGCGTCCGATCTGGAAGGCTTTGAGGAGATGCTTCCCAAGATCCTGAATAAAGAGGTGCCGGATCTGACGGAGGCTGCCTATGAAGTGGTGAAGAAAAACGATATTCAGGTTGTGGGAAAAAGACTTCAGGAAATTTATACACAGCTTGAGACCCAGCCCTTTGGGTCAGAGGAAGCGGTGAATGCCGTGTGAGCAGGTATCATGACTGTTTTGCAAGGAGAGTGAGAGGGAATGAGAATACTGATAGCTACGGATTGGTATAAGCCGGTGATCAACGGCGTTGTGACTTCCGTTGTCAATCTTGAAAATACATTGCGGGCACAGGGACATGATGTGAGAGTGCTTACGCTGTCTCCGAATGTGCATTCACACGAGGATGAGCATGTGTATTATCTGCGTTCCATCAGTATCAACAAAATCTATCCCAATGCCCGTATCATTTATTCCAACGCCCGTAAGTATCTGCAGGAGATCGTGGAATGGAAACCGGAGATCATCCATACGCAGTGCGAATTCAGCAGCTTTTTTATGGCAAAGCGGATCGCAAAACGGCTGGATATTCCCATTGTGCATACTTATCATACCGTGTATGAGGATTATACGCATTATTTCGCGCCTACCGTAGGCTGGGGCCGCAATATTGTCACGGTGCTGAGCCGTCTGGTCTCGAACCGGGTGGAGCGGCTTATTGTTCCCACGGAAAAGGTTAAAAAGCTTCTCCGCAGTTATCAGATCGAAAAGCCCATTGATGTGATCCCTACAGGTATCGACCTGAGACGTTTTCAGGAAAAATACAGCAGGGAAGAGATCGAAGCCGCCAAAAGCCGTTTGGGGATCCCGTTGTCCAACAAGGTCTGCGTGTCGGTAGGCAGACTTGCAAAAGAAAAAAACGACACGGAGCTTCTGACCTATTTTAAGGAAGCAGCGCCGAAGGACTGCACGTATCTGATCGTGGGGGACGGCCCGTACAGAGATACCCTTGAGCGTCAGGCGGCGGCAATGGAGCTTCAAGGGAAGATCATTTTCTGCGGCATGGTGCAGCCGGAAGAGATCCCGCTCTATTATCAGATGGGCGACATTTTCCTCTGTGCTTCCAGCAGCGAGACGCAGGGCATCACCTATATGGAAGCGATGGCCAGCGGCGTGCCGGTGTTGTGTCGAAGAGATGAGTGCCTGTCCAGTGTCATCATCGACGGTGTTAACGGCAGATATTATGAAAATTATGAGCAGTTTTCGGAGGCGTTCAACCGTATCTTATACGACGGGGAATATGCTTTCAGGCTTGCGGAGAATGCAGTGGTCAAGGCCAACGAGTATACTATGGAGACCTTCGCTACCCGTGTGATGCAGACATACAGAACCGCCATCTGCAGGGAAACGGAGCAGAAAATGCCAAGCCGGAAGGTAGTCTGAGAAAAGATGATAAAACAGGGATTTTTGTTTTGCAAAAGTCTCTGTTTTTTTGTATACTGTTAGTATCAGGGCCGAAGGGAGAAACGGTGGATGACCATTCGCAGGCAGCTTTTTATTTCAAATATTCTGATCATACTGTTTGCCATTGTTTCTTTGCTGCTGTCTATCTTTCTGATCGGAAGCGTTCTGCGGTTAGCTTATGACAATGAATGGCAGGACATGAAAAATATTGACGAACGTGTGTATGAGGTTATGACGCTCCTGAAAGAAGCGGATATCAAAGAGCGTCCTATGGAACGGGTGGAGTCCCTTGCGGAACAATGCCGTCAGTACGAATATGTGCTTCATGTGAGAAAGAACGGAGGTACCTTTTTCAGTGAATTGAACAGGTCAGAGCGCCGTGCGGTAAACGCGCTGGATGCGGACCGCCTGAAAACAGAAAGCGGCGCGCCCAGAGTGGCACAGTCCAGAAACAGAACGGTGGTTTATGACGCCGTTGCCGTAGACAACGACCTGTATGAGATCATGGCCATTGGCAAGACCACTTCCCTGCAGGTTTCCACCAGAGAA
Organism: uncultured Lachnospiraceae bacterium; assembly: GCA_947625995.1. GTDB lineage: Bacteria > Bacillota > Clostridia > Lachnospirales > Lachnospiraceae > CANQUC01. The sequence continues at coordinate 6,292 of CANQQN010000062.1, read as the reverse complement.
CTGATCGAGATGGCCGTCGCCACAGGTACGGTGCTTGTGTTCGTTGCGGTGATCATCATTATCCTGCTGAGCCGGTATTTCAGCTACAAGATGATCGACCGGTTCATGGTTCCCATGCAAAAGCTTATCGACGGAGCGGAGCGCATTCAGGAGGGCAATTTTGACGAGATGATCTATTATTCGGGAAATTCGGAATTTGCCCTTGTGTGCGGCGCGTTCAACGACATGCAGGCGTCCCTGCGCCGGGAGATCCAGAGGAACGCCGTTTATGAAAAATCCCGCATTGAGATGATCGCCGGGATCTCTCACGATCTGCGCACGCCGCTGACTTCTGTAAGAGGGTATATCAAAGGGATGCTGGACGGCATTGCCAATACGCCGGAAAAGCAAAGACAGTATCTGATCACTGCCTATGAACAGGCGGGAAATATGGAAAAGCTCCTGCAGCAGTTGTTTTTGTTCTCAAAACTGGAGACCGGCAATATGCCCCTGACCCTGCAACAGGTGGATCTATGCACCTATCTGAAGGAGTATATACAGAAGAATAGAGAGGAGTATTCCCGGAGAGGCGCGGATATTCTGTTTACCAGTTACTATGACGACGGGATCGTAAATATCGACGTGGATCAGATCGACAGGGTATTGGGGAATATCATTGACAATAGTATCAAATACAAAGAAAAGGACCGGGTACAGGTGACCGTCTCTGTTTATGAGGCGGCGCAGGAAGTGCTGGTTTCTGTTCAGGACGACGGGAACGGTGTTCCGCCGGAAAGCCTTCCTTATATTTTTGAGAGCTATTACCGCACCAGCGAAAGCAAAAACCGCGCGCAGGAGGGCAGCGGACTGGGACTTTCTATTGTAAAATATATCGTGGAGGCCCATCATGGACGGCTGCTGGCCAGAAACAGAGGCGGGCTTGAAATTCTGATCTATCTGAAAGACGAACATCGGGCTGCGGAATGAGCCGGGGATACCGGCTTGCGGCAGCGGAAACGGAGCATGGATGAAACGGATATTGATTGTGGAGGACGACAGAAGTATTGCACAACTGGAAAGGGACTATCTGGAGATATACGGGTTCGCGGCGGACATCGTGGCAGACGGGCAAAAGGCTTTGAAGCTGGCCCTTGAGGAATCTTACGACCTGTTGATCTTGGATCTGATGCTGCCGGGACTTTCCGGCTATGAGATTTGCAAGGCGGTACGGGAAGAAAAGGAAGTGCCGATCCTTATGGTGACTGCCCGGAATGATTCCATAGACAAGATCAGAGGTCTCGGACTGGGAGCGGACGATTACATATCCAAGCCCTTTGATCCCATGGAACTGGTGGCGAGAGTGCGGGCACATTTAAACCGCTATGAACGGCTGACCGGCACGTCGGTTCGCGAGGAGATTGTGTTCGGCGATGTGCGGATCGATCCCAGAAGCCGGAAGGTATTTCGGGAAGACCGGGAGTTGAAGCTGCCTAAAAAGGAGTATGAGCTTTTGCTGTTTCTGGCGGAAAATCCAAACGTGGTATTTTCCAAGGAACAGCTTCTGGAAAAGATCTGGGGCTATGACGCCATCGGGGATGTGGCTACAGTGACCGTGCATATCAACCGCGTCCGGGAGAAGATCGAGCGGGACAGCAACCGTCCCGAATACATTGAAACCGTTTGGGGCGCCGGATACCGGCTGAATATATAATGTGAGAAGGAGAGGTGGAAAGCTGTGGCAGGCAACGATTATTTTGCTGAGATAGCAATGACAGCGCATCCGCTTGGATGTGACGATCAGGAGATCACTCCTGTGGAAAAGACGCATACTTATTTTGATAAGGCACCGATGGGATTCCCTTACGGAAAAGCGCGGGTGCCTCAGGAGATTCCCGACGAGGAGCGCCTGCAGCAGTTTCAGGAAGGTCTGGCGGCTTTGAGAGAGCAGTACCGGCCTTTTATGAGAAATCTGCTGCCGGAGACAAAAAGCCCGGAGATCATGGAGTTAAAAGAGTTTCAGTTCCGGTACCTGAAGGAGCATGAGGTGTTTTCCGCCCGGGAGACGTCCGATGACTGGGAGCCGGTGACCATTCCCGATTACCGGGGACCGGTGGGCAAATGGAAGGCTTATTACAAAACCGTCTTTGCATCCAGAAATCTGAAAGAAGGGGAGCATGGAGTGCTCTCTTTCCAGTGCGTGGACTATAAGGCACGCATCTATGTAAACGGCAGCTATGTGGGCGGCCATGAGGGCTTTTTCGCGCCCTTCTCCTTTGATGTGTCCGATTATCTTCAGGAAGAGAATGAACTGATCATAGAGGTGCAGAATGATGTATCCATTCTGGGGGAAGGTCCGGTGCTGGATGGCGATAAGATCTACGCCGCTACAGGCCCCGGCTGGGATGATCCCTACACCGGCTGGCACCACTGCCCGGCAGGCGCCGGCGTGTTCGGAAAGGTGACTTTGGAGTACCGGCCCGCCGTTTTTATCGACGATATTTTTGTGCGGCCCAATATCGACGAGGATTATGTGGAACTGCGTATGGGCGTGACCAATTACAGCGGCGTTTTGAAGGAAGGCTTCGATCTGGAAGTGAAGCTGCTGCCGAAAAATTTTGAGGGAGATGTGCTGGTGACCTTTGCCGCACAGATTAAAGTAGTAGGCGTGGGCAGCAACGAGTACCGTTATCACATTCCCGTGAAGGATTACCGGCTGTGGGAGCTTGAGACTCCTTATCTTTACGGCGCGTTCTGCACGATCACACAGGAGGGGAGTGTGGTGACTGCGCGGGCTTCCCACTTTGGCATGCGCAAATTTGTCAGCGACGAGACAACGGAGCCAAAAGGCAGGTTTTTCTTTAACAACCGTCCGGTGGTGCTGCGTGGCGCCAACGAGATGGGGCATCTGCAGCAGTGCGTCATGAACGGAGATCTGGATCAGCTGGTGGATGACATCCTTATTGCCAAGCTCTGCCACATGAATTATTACCGGATCACCCAGCGCCCTGTGCAGGAGGAAATCTATGATCATATGGATATGCTGGGTATGTGGAACCAGAGCGATCTGCCGTTGTTTTCCTTCCTGCGCCGCCCGCAGGTATGCGAGGCGGTAAAGCAGGCGGGGGAGATGGAGCATCTGTTGAGAAAACATCCTTCCGCAATCATGGTGACGTTCATCAACGAGCCGGTGTGCATCCGCAGGACCGAGGATCCCAACAGCAAGTTTTCCAAACGGTACGATATGAAAGGCCACAGACATCTGCTTCGGGACGAACTGGAAGCGTTCTTTGTAGCGGCCAGAAAGATTATTTACATAGAGAATCCCGACCGGGTCATCAAAAATGTGGAGGGAGACTATGATCCCCCTACCACCGACGGAATGCCGGATTTCCACTGCTACACTATGTGGTACAGCAACCACGGCGTTCCCATCGGCAAGCTGTACCGGGGCTACCTGCCACCGGTAAAGACCGGCTGGATGGTGGGCTGCGGCGAGTACGGCGCGGAAGGACTTGATAATGAGGATCTGATGCGGGCCCGTTATCCCAAAGAGTGGCTGGAGACCAACGAAAGTGGAGAATGGTATCCGGTTAAGATCGTGCGGCAACAGACCAACGGGGCCCACGGAGATTGGTATCCCGAGCAGCACACGGTGTCTGACTGGGTACGTGAGAGCCAGAAGCATCAGGCAAGGGCTACCACGATGATGACGGACGCGTTCCGCAGAAGAGCGGATATTTTGAGCCATACCGCCATTCATCTGCTGATTGACGCGTGGCCTGCCGGCTGGATGAAGACCATTGTGGGCTGTGACCGGATGCCGAAGAAGGCTTTTTATGCCTATGCCGATTCTTTGATTCCGCTCCGGGTAAACCTGCGGGGCGACAGAAGCTACCTCTATGGCGGGGAAACTTATGACCTTGAGGCGTGGGCGCTGAACGATACTTCCTATGAGGAAAAGGTGACCATTGCCGCTACCATGACTGTGGACGGAAAGGCGGTGCAGTCCTATCGTCTGGAGATGACCGCACCGGCGGCCACCGCCGTTTGCGCGGGACTGATCCCCCTTGAAATACCGGCGGTAGAAAAGCCGGCGACCCTTCATGTAGATGCGGTGATGACAAAGGAAGACGGCACGGTCCTAAACGCGGAGCGGAAGGAAATGTATGTGTATCCTGCCTATGAGCAGACGCGCGGAGAGGGGAAAGTTGCCTGCTTTGGAGAAAAAGCAGAAAAATATGCAAAGATTTTCGGATATGAGTTGACAGATGCAAAAAAGGCGGATAAAATACTCATCAGTGCACCGGAAGGTTTTGAGGATGAGATCATGGATGCCGTGAAGAGGGGTGCGGCGGCAGTGCTTCTGACACCGGATGTTGCCCTGTCAGAATATGATTTCGGCGATCTGCATATTGCCACAAAGAAAGGCCCGAAGCTGTTTATCGCCATGACGGCTGAAAAAACAGCAGGGTATCATTTCGATATGCTGTACAACGCAGATGCCGACTACATTGATTTCATCGGCCGTAAGGTGATCGAGAGCAGTAAACCGGGAGAAGAGCTTATTTTTACTTATGGGAAAAAAGGAGCCGACGGCGCGCCGGCCCCGAAGGCCCATCTTCCGATGGCGGAGAAGTTTTCGATGGGCAATGGTAAACTATATGTGATAAGTCTGATTTTAGAGGGAAGAGTGGGGGCAAACGCCAACTTAGACCAGTTCCTGATCGACTGTCTGGAGGGCAGGATCTGAACAGGGACAGAAAAGAGAGGATTTATTATGATCAAGGAAGAATTGGAGCAGCGCAATCTTCCGAAGCTTCTTGTAAGCGAAAACGGTACAAAGATTGAAAATATTACCCAGTGGGAAGGCAGAAGGAAAGAGATCAAGGAGATACTGGATAATTTCCTGATCGGTATCGTGCCGCCGCTGAAACCAAAGACCAGAGGCAAGATCGAACGAACGGACGAAAATGCCGTGGCCGGGAAAGCCATCTACCATTTTGTGGATATTGAGATCAACACCACGGGGGGATTTTTCCAGTTTCCCGTACATATGATGCTTCCCAAAAAGAAAAAGAAGCCGCCGATCTTTCTGTATCTGTCTTTCGAGCCGAATCTGTTTAATGAATTTTGTCCCGTGGAGGAGATTATCGACCACGGGTACGGCATTGTCAGCATGTTTTATCAGGACATCGCGCCGGATACGGACAATCGTTTTTTAAGCGGTGTTGCCAGACTGTACACCAGAAATACCTTCGATAGCTGGGGCACCATTGGCATGTGGGCATGGGCTGGCAGCCGCGTCATGGATTATCTGGAAAAGCTGGATTTCATTGATACCCATAGGATCGCCATTGTGGGACATTCCAGGCTGGGCAAGACTGCCCTCTGGTGCGGCGCCACCGACCACAGATTCTCAATGGTGATCTCCAATGATTCCGGCGGCGCGGGCACCGCGTTGTTCAGAGGGAAAAAGGGCGAGATGATCGTCAATCTGAAGCACGGTTCTTCCAAGTATTGGTACTGCGGGAATTTCCTTGATTATGCCAAAAACGAGAGAGAACTGCCCTTTGATCAGCACTTTGTCATGGCGCTTGTTGCACCGAGGAATCTGTATGTCAGCAGCGCCAAAGAGGATGTGTGGGCGGATCCCCAGTCTGAGTTTTTGGGAGCGATGGCTGCAAACGAGGCTTATGAGCTTTTTGGGCTGGAAGGGCTTGTGACTCCGGATGAATTCCCCAAGGCGCCTGCGGTATTCCACGTAGGACAGATCGGGTATCATCTGCGTCCGGGCACCCATTATCTCAGCCGTTACGACTGGGAAAGATTTATTGAGTACAGAGATCTGCATAAATGTTGACGGTTAAAGGTTGAGGTTCGCTTTGCGGACCTCAATTTATATAAAAAGAAAACCGCGCTGGGGCGAGAATCCGTTTCGCCGCCGATACGACGGTTTTTCTGACAGAAAGGAGAAGGTATGAAACACATTATCGCATTGAAAAAAGCGGCCAAGACGTGGGAAGAGGGGCTTCCTGTGGGCAATGGGCGGCTGGGGGCCACCATTCTGGGAAAGATCAATGAGGAAGTCATTACCATTAACGAGGAGACGATCTGGTACGGCCCTTTTCGCAACAGGAAAAATCCCGACTGTCTGGCAAACATTGGCCGGATCCGGGAACTGCTTCTGGCGGGAGAGGTGCAGAAGGCCCAGTTTCTGGCAAAGATGGCCATGACCTCTACGCCCAAGTATATGAATCCTTACCAGCCGGCGGGGGATATGAAGATCCAGTTTGCGGGACATCTGGCCAAGCGT
>CANQQN010000061.1 GCA_947625995.1 uncultured Lachnospiraceae bacterium | reverse complement strand
AATCCTTTTGGGGGCACATGGCAAAATACGCGCTGTTTCCTGCGATCACTTTTCCCGTCGGTCTGTATAGCTCATAATAGCCGTTTTCTTTTTTCGTGCGTTTTTGGTTTACAAGCTCCTCATTCAGCGCATCTACAAAAGGAGCAAACTGCCTGAGACAGAAATCTGCCGTGGCTGTTGTACATTCCGTTATGCCCAAAAGCTCCACAGGAATAGAAAAGACCAGCGTGGGTTTGTCATTTTCCAACCTGTTTCCGCGGGTGATCGTTACCATGATCTCTCCAAAATAATAGGATGGGTCATATTCTGTCCAAGGTCCCATACCGGAGTCCAAGGAGATCACGGGCATTTCTCCTTCGTACATTTCCTTATAGGTGGTGGTGTTCCTCTCCATATGGAGAAGATAATAGTTCAATCTTTTCAAATGCGAACCTCCTGAAATATAACTATTTTTGTGTACTGCTTATATTTCGGGAGCGTTCTTTCTGCCTGCGCGTTTTACGGCAGAACCGGATTGTTCAGTTCGAGGGGGGATTTAGGAACAGTGTTTTGCGCCGAAAAAAACACGCCCGGAACGGACGTGCGTTTTTGCATTGAGATTATTTTTCAGCGCAGACAGATTTATTTCCTGTCTGCTGAAAACAAAGGCGAATATACGGCATCCGTGAAATACAAGCTATTCATATTACGGTTTGTCATAATCATCGCCTCCTTTAAGATCAATTTCCTTTCTGCTGCTTTTTTACTATAACATTGGAATTTTTTGTTGTCAAGCCGAAAAACCATCTGGTTGGTTTCCGTAAGTGGAGTCGGACATACCGATATGCGGTTCAAGGGTCAAAGCGGCCGACAGTTGACTCGCGCGGGTTTTTATCGAGGCAGTCATTCCTGCCGCCGCTTTATCATCAGACAAACCCGAGTACAATGACCGCGAGACCGAGCACAAGATGCGGTATGCAAAGGCCCCAGATCGTGTTCTGCTTACGATAGATTACCCCGAGAACGCCGAGCAGAAGCATTGCGCCGACCATGTAGGTCAGGCCAAGGAAATAATGAAGAGCGCCAAACATCAGCGATGAAACGATTATGGCGGCAGTTTCTTTGTAACGGCCTGTGATCACCCGACGCATGCTCTCGTGGACAAAGCCGCGGCTGACGAGCTCCTGCAAAAAGACTACGAATGGATAGGAGTGTCAAAAACCATAATCTTTCATCCTTTGTATTTTATTTGCGATGTTATATCACAGCGCAAAGGGAAAATCAAGAGCGGGGCGACTTGCCTTTTTTTGAAATTATTGTATAATGAATTTATCAGAATGAAAAGACATTGTAATGATGATATAGAGGAGGAAGACCATGGCTGAAAAAAACAAACCGAGGGAGATGACCGGCGCGGAGTTGGCGTCCATGTTAAAGAGCAGCATCAATTTTAAGAGTCTGGGCGGCCTGCGCTGTCCGGAGTTGAACCTGTCCCCAGAGGATATGCAGTGGTGGCGTGACGCCAAGATCGGCATGTTCGTCCACTGGGGCCTGTATTCCATTTTGGGCCGGGGCGAATGGGTGCGCCACAACGAGCAAATTCCTTGGGAGGAATACTGCGCGCTGGCGGACGAGTTTAACCCGAAGGATTTTGATATGCATGAATGGACCAACCTTGCGAAGGATTTTGGCGCCAATTACATGGTGATGGTCACCAGACATCACGACGGCTTTGCCCTTTGGGACAGTCCCGGAAGCTATCAGGGCTTTACCAGCTACAATACTGCGTCCCACAGAGATTTTGTGAAGGAATACACGGACGCCGCAAGGGAAGCGGGACTGCGGGTGGGTCTCTATTATTCCCCCATGGACTGGCGTTTTCCCGGCTATTTCGATCCCAAAGGGGAGAAGGATCCTGCCAATGTGCAGAGCGCTCTTCGCATGAAGCAGCAGTGCTACGATCAGGTGGAGGAGCTTTGCAGCAAGTACGGCCCCATCGATATCCTGTGGTACGACGGCGCATGGCTTGCCCACAGCGGCAGCGACACTACCAGTTCTTGGCTCTGGGAGCCGGTGAAGCTGAACAAGATGGCCCGTAAGTACAATCCGAAGATGATTATGAATCCCCGCTCCGGTTGGGAAGGCAACTTCTACTGCGACGAGGGTTCCCATGAGATCACCGGCGGCATCGTGCCCGTGCCATGGGAGAAAAACATGTGCGTTTGCAGCGGCACTTCATGGGGCTGGATGGCAAACGATCCCGTGTCGGATTTTGACTGGCTCATCAAGATGATCGTGGACGTTGTGTGCAGGGACGGCAATATGCTTATGAACGTTGGCCCTGACCGAAACGGTCATGTGCCGGAGGCGGTGCAGGCGCGGATGCGTCAGATCGGACAGTGGCTGCAGGAAAACGGCGAAACCATTTACAAGACAAGAGGCGGTCCCATAGAGCCGGTGGACAACGTGTACGGTGCCACCTACAGGGACAATCAGATCTTCTTACATATTACAGACACGGAGGCTTTTGCAAAGGAGACGCTGCCGGCGCTTCCTTATACGGTTCAAAGCTGCGCATACAAAGGCCAGCCGGTAAGCTTCACCCAGGAGGGTGGCATTTTGCGCATAGAACTGCCGGAAAACCTGTCCCATGAGGCAGACACTATCATCACCATGACTCTGACGGAAAATGTAAAGCCCGCCGACCATGGGGATATTCATTTTACAGGAAAAGAGTAATGCGATCACGATTTGAAGCAGATATCAATTGAGAAGAGGATGTGTTGCTGCGGGTGTTTTCTGTTTTTGGACATCGACGAAAAACAGGAAACTGCCGCGGCAGAATTTCACTGTTGACACTGCTTTCAACAATTATCTGGAGGTATCTACTATGATGTTATACGGCGTATCTTATTACCCGGAACACAAGACAAAGGAAGATTTGCAGCACGACCTGAAGTTGCTGGCGGCGTCCGGTATCAATACTGTCCGCATGGGCGAGTTTGCATGGTGCCGCTGGGAGCCGGAGGAGGGCCGCTATGAAACGGCGTGGATGGACGAGGTAGTAGAATATCTGGGCAGCCACGGGATCAAAACCATCATCTGCACCCCCACCGCCTGTCCTCCCGCATGGATGATCGAAAAACATCCTGACATTTTGTATACAGACAACCGGGGCGTCGTACGTCCCTTTGGCGGACGCCGTCATTACTGCTACAACAACGAGACCTACCGGGAATATTCCAGAAAGATCGCCCGGATGCTGGGAGAGCATTATGGCAACAATCCCTATATCGCAGGCTTTCAGATCGACAATGAGCCTGCGCAGGAGGGCACGGGCCGCTGCCACTGTGATGTTTGTAATCAGAAGTTCCGCAGGTATTTGCAGAAAAAATACGGGACCATCGAAGCCTTCAATAGGCGCAGCGGCGGCATTTTCTGGTCTCAGGAATATACGAGCTTTGACCAGATCAATATCCCGGTGAACACCATCGAAGTGGGCGCTGCCGAGAGTATCAAAAATTACTATGAAAATCCTACGGTGCGTCTGGAGTTTGAACGGTTTGCCAGCGATTGCCAGATTGAGTATCAGGACATCCAGACAAAAGAACTGCGGGCATTTACAAAATATCCGGTGACTACCAACGCCACCGGCCTTGCCACTAACAGTATTGATTATTATAAGAGCACAAAGAATCTGGATCATTACGCTTTTGATTCTTACCCGGAGCTTAGAGACGCGGAAGTAGATTCCTTCCCCTACGCCTTTGCAAGGGGCGTCAAGGACGGCGCGCCTTTCTGGGTCATGGAGTTTATGTCCGGCGGCGGACACCGGTTTTCCGGCAGCGGCAGGCGCCAGCCAAACCCTGGCGCTCTGAAGCAGGCGGTGCTGCAGTCCTACGCTTACGGCGCCGATCTGATGCTGCATTTCCAGTTCCGCACGTTCCCGTTCGGGGCGGAGCAGTTAAATTACGCCATCGTGGATATGGACGGTGTGCCCAGACGCCGGTATTATGAGATGCAGGAGACGGCAAAGCTGTTAAAGACGCTGGAACCGTACCAGTCTGCAGGCTTTGACAACGAGGTGGCCATCTGTGTGAATTACGATGTGCACTGGGCGCTGCGTATCAAGCCGGTCAACGATCCGGATTTTCATTATTTTGATTTTTGTGGCAGGCTGTATCACAGTCTGGAGGCCAATGGCGTCAATGCGGATGTGATCTCCTATGACGCGGACTTTTCCAATTACAAGCTGGTGATCCTGCCAAGCGCCTTTGTGTTGCCGGAAAGATACCGCCAGAAGCTGAAGGATTATGTGGCGGAGGGCGGCTGCCTGTTGGGCACATTCCTTACCGGTGCGAAAAACGAGGACAATGTAGGCTATACGGAGACCCTTCCCGCGGGACTGACAGATCTGTTCGGCGTCACGGTGGAAGAGGTGGAGCCTGTCTTTGAGAGCAACCGCGCCACAGTGCGGCTGGATGTGCTGGGCGAATATGTAGATACGCCGGATCGGGACTGGTGCGACCTGCTGGGTACGGTGGCATCCGATTCTCCGCTGGCAAAGCCTGCCAAGGGCACCGCTTTTGAGGAAGCGGAAATGCTTGGCAATTATGTGGAATCCTACAAGGCGGGGCAGGGCGTTGTATCAAAGCATGCTTACGGCAGAGGCACCGCCTATTACCTTGGCACAGGCGTCAGCGAGGAGGCTTTGAACGCGCTTATGGACCGGATCTGCGCGGAGGCACGGATCACAGAGTGTCCTTTCCCGGCGATGAGGGGCGTACAGATCGTACATAGGACATATGAAGGAAAAGGATTGTACTATATTTTAAATTTTGCGGGTGAGACGGTTACGATCCCCCTGCGGAAAACATACATCGATTGTCTTACAGAAAAAGACGTGCGCGGGATGCTGGAGATTCCGGCTATTGGGTATGCGGTGCTGCTGGAAAAGTAAAAAATCTATAAAAGAAAGGTCTGGTATAGATCATGATTAAGATTTTACCTGTAAGTGAAAAGATCCTGCGGGTGGTGTGTGCAAAGTCGGATCTCATCAAAAATGATTCTCTGCTTGTGATACCTCAGCCTGCGTTTGCCGGCGCCTGTGAGATCGAGGCAGTTTCAGACGGAAATGCCGTTGAATTTTTGGCGGGAGGGCAGCGTGTGTTTGCCCAGACCGGGTTTTCCATGGAACAAAAGGAGATCTACCGGTATACGTTTTCCGGCGGCAAGCCGAAGATCGTCACCAAGCGCACCGTTGACGGCGAGCGTTCGTTTGTGGAAAATGCGGACACCATTAAGGTGGGCGATTCCTATGAGGGGACCTTGCAGTTTGCAATAGAAGCCGACGAGGCCATCTACGGTTTGGGGCAGCAGGAGGACGGCGTCTACAATTACCGGAATGTGAAGGAATATCTCTATCACAACAATATGAAGATCCCCATGCCGGTGTTTCTCTCTTCAAAAAATTACGGGGTGTTTTTTGACTGCACCTGTATGTTTACATATGAAGAAAAGGATAACGTGATCACCATGTCCTTTGACGCGGTGGATCAGATCGACTATTATGTGATCGCTGGCAATGATTTTGATGAACTGGTAGGCGGTATTCGCAGGCTTACCGGCGCGCCTGCCATGCTGCCGAAGTGGGCCTTCGGCTATATCCAGTCCAAGGAGCGTTATAAAACCCAGCAGGAGATTTTGGAGACGGCGGCCCGTTTCCGGAGAGAAAACATCCCGCTGGACTGCATCGTGTTGGACTGGCTCAGCTGGGAGGACGGCAAGTGGGGAAATAAGATCTTTGACAAATCCCGTTTTCCCGACGCCAAAGCAATGGTGGAGCAGCTTCACAGGGACGGGATCGCCTTTATGATCTCTATCTGGCCAAATTGCAAGGAAGGCTGTAAAAATAACGACGAATTTGCCAGAGCCGGAAAGCTGCTGTGCAATTATTCTACTTATGACGCCTTTGACGAGGAAGCCAGGGAGATGTACTGGAAGCAGTGCGAGGAGGAGTTGTTCGCCGCGGGGACAGACGCTTGGTGGTGCGATTCTACGGAGCCTTTTACGCCGGACTGGAATGGCTTGGAGAAGCGGCCGGGGGAAGTGCGCTATCAGATGGCAAAAGAGTCCACGAACCAGTATCTTGACGCTCGTAATTCCAGCGCCTATTGCGTGATGCATGCAAAGGGTATCTACCAGCATCAGCGGGCGGCGGACGATACAAAGCGGGTGATCAACCTGACGAGAGCCGGCTATCCGGGCATCCAGAAATACGGCACCATTTTGTGGTCCGGTGATATCGCTGCCACATGGGAGGTATTCCGTCATCAGGTGGCGGAGGGACTCTCCATGTGTATGTCCGGCATTCCTTTCTGGACGCTGGATATCGGCGCGTTTTTCGCGGGAAATACCGAAAGCTGGAAGCGCTGGGCCAACCAGACGGAAGGACAGGCCCCTTGGTTCTGGCATGGTCTGTTTGAGGACGGTGTGGAGGATCTTGGCTATCGGGAACTGTACACCAGATGGCTGCAGTACGGCGCGTTCCTTCCCATTATGCGTTCCCATGGTACGGACACACCCAGAGAGCCTTGGAATTTCGGGGAGAAAGGAACCGTCTACTATGATACGATCGTGAAATATATCCGCCTTCGGGAAAGCCTGATGCCTTATACCTATTCGCTTGCGGCGGAGGCGGTGGAGGGCGGCACCATGATGCGGAGCCTCATGTTTGATTTTGCCAAAGATCCGGTGGTCAAAACCATTTGTGATGAATTTATGTTTGGAAAAGCCTTTCTGGTGTGTCCGGTGACGGAACCAATGGAATATGGGCCAAACAGCAAAAAGCTGGAGAAGCTTAAGAAGCGCGGCGTGTATCTGCCTGCAGGCACGGACTGGTATGACTATGAGACAAAAGCATTCTTCCATGGCGGGCAGTCCATAGAGGCGGACGCGCCCATCAGCAGAATGCCTCTGTATGTGCGGTCCGGTTCCCTGATCCCTATGTCGGAAAGCGCGGGTCTGGTTCCGGACAGACTGGAGATCTACGGTGGCGCGGATGGGACATTCACGCTGACGGTGGACAACGGCACGGACTATGCATACGAAAAGGGCGCGTACGCGCGGCTTACCTTTATCTGGAAGGATGAGACAGGCAAGCTTTTGATCGGAGAGCAGACCGGCAATTATCCGTTGGAACCCTTTGAGATGAAAACGGTTGTATACCTGCCGGACGGAACCTGCAGAGAAAACAGCGTGAAGTGGGAGTATGCGCCGGTGAACAGATCCTTGTAAAAGATCTGAGAAGAACGCATAAGCATAAGAAGATAAGAAAAGAAAGGACTGCCGTAATCTGCGGCAGTCCTTCAAATGTTTTCTGTAAACCATCAAGAAAACACAATCATCTCGTTTCATTCAATATAACTCATTTCTGTAACAATGCGATCTAAATTGGAACAATGGCATCTATGTTATAGAAAAAGGTACACTGCGTAAACTGGTGATTAAAGTTTTGTTACGTTGGTAGCCTGAGGTCCCTTCTCGCCCTGAATCACTTCATATTCAACTGCCTGACCCTCTTCAAGAGACTTGAAGCCTTCCATGTTCAGTCCTGAATAGTGAACGAAAACATCGTTTCCTTCCTCATCAGAGATGAAGCCGTAACCTTTCTGGTTGTTAAACCATTTAACTGTACCTTTGTTCATTGATATTTACCTCCAAAATAAAAAATAGTATCAGCGCCTCTGTTTTTGGGCACAAAAGTAGGTTACCATAAAATTTAAAAAAAGTAAAGACAATTTTGTAAATTTGTGTTATACTGTAACTGTTATAAGGAACGGGAGGAGAATTTATGGTTGAGATTTCTGCTTTGAGCATTGTGTGTTTGACGGCCAGCACGCTGGTCTCTGTGTTCTTTCCCATTATATATCTGCTTATCGGCAAAGCCAAAATGAAAGGTTCCCTGCGTCCGCTGCTTGGAAGCATACTGTTATATTTGATCATTCTTGTGGTTCAGGCGGTGACATGGAGCCTGCCGGATATGGACGCTCTGCTGATCAAGCTCCTTGGCACGGAAAATTCCGATGCGGTCATCACTTCCATAAAATGCGTGTATATGGCGCTGCTGGAGACGGCAGGCATCTGGTTGTATTTTTTTATTACAAGAAAGAAGCGCAACAAAGCCGGCGACGCGGTAGTGTTCGGCTCCGGATATTCCATCTGCGCGTGCCTCACTTTTTCCGTACTGCTTGTCATGAGTGTGGCCGTGGTGATCTCAAATGCCATGGGGCATGAGATCTCCCTGAGGTTTGGCAGATTGTCCGTGGATAATGCGGTGATGCAGAGGGCGGATATCGACTTTCTTTTTTACGGGCTCAGAAGTCTGTTTGACGCGGTGTTTTATCTCTCCGCTTCCGTACTGCTTTACACGGCGGTGCACAACAGCCTGATCTGGCCGGTACCTGTGGTTGCCTTGCTGAATGTGCTTCATATTCTGCCGGCCCTGATGAATCCTCTGCATGTATGGTATTGGGGGAATAATATCGTGGTGATGCTGGCTCTCGGCATCGTGGCGGTGATCTCCTGCCTGCTTGCCTACAAGGCGTACCTCGATCACTACAAAAATGTTTGAGTTACTTTCGGATAAATCAAAAAGGAGAAAGGGAAATGGATGAGAGAAGAAACAGGGAAAACGATCGCCCGGTCAGACGGGATATGGATCGGGCGGCGATCGAAAGGAGACGGGCGGCTCTGAAGGCCAGACGCCGCAAGCAGATGCAGATGCGCATCCTCGTACTCGGAACCATGGCGCTGATCGTGATTCTGGTGATCGTGCTTCTCGTGCTTGGTATTTCCGCGATCTTTAAGGACAGAGGCAATTCCGGCAAGAAAACCCCTGCAACCCAGACAGAAGCGCCTTCCGAAGCGCCTTCCGCCGAACCTACCCCTACGCCGGAAGCCGGCCCCTTGCAGGAAAAGCCGGAGATCACTCCCGTAGAAGATATTACTTCTCTCAGCAATGAAAATATCGGCTGGGGCTACGGGCCGAGCCGGGACGATCAGAACCGGCCTATGGACGCGGTAAGCTATCAGGAGAAATACGGCAGTTACGGCGCGTATTTTGTACGCACCAGTATCGGCGAGGATAAGGTGATCTACCTGACCAGCGATGAGGGCTATGAGAATGGCTGTACGCCGGCGATCCTTGACGCATTGGCGGAGACGAATACCAAGATCGTATTTTTCGTTACAAAGCCGTTTGTGGAAGGAAATCCGGAACTGGTACAGCGGATGATCGACGAGGGACACATCGTGGGCAGCCACAGCGTGACCCATCCTTCCGACGGTATGCCCAGTCTCAGCATTGAGCAGCAGCAAAATGAGATCACGGAGCTTCATCAGTATGTTAAGGACAATTTCAATTATGATATGTGGCTGTTCCGTCCGCCTACAGGCAAATTCAGCGAGCAGTCGCTGGCGGTGGCAAATAATCTGAATTACCGTTCCGTATTCTGGAGTTTTGCGTATCTGGACTATGATGTGGAAAACCAGCCCGATGAGGCGGAGGCGTTGCAGAAATGCTTGAATTCCCTTCATCCCGGCGCCATCTATCTGCTTCACGCAGTGTCCCAGACGAATACAAATATTCTGAAGGATTTCATTAACGGGGCAAAAGATCAGGGATATCGGTTTGAACTGCTTCCTGCCAATGGATTCTGACGAAAAACCTTTCGGTTTGCTATTTAAATTTGTGCAAAAAAGTATTGCACGCCATGATAAAATATGATAATATCTTTCGAGGAAAGACAAGTGTTCTTCCACTGCACACAGCTTTTGCTGTGTGCAGGGAAGTTTTTTTGTTTCTAAAATCAGGTGACGGGAAGGAGTGGAAACCTGTTGTGGAGGAGAACAGTAAGTTTTATGTCCTAAAGCAAAAAGCAGTGCCGGACGTATTGCTGAAGGTAGTGGCGGCAAAGCGTCTGCTGGAAAGCGGCAAGGCGGATACCGTTGCGCAGGCTACGGAAGCGGTGGGCATCAGCCGTAGTTCCTTTTACAAATATCAGGATGTGATTTTTCCTTTCCATGACAATTCAAGAGGCAGGATGGTGACTTTCAGTATCCA
>CANQQN010000060.1 GCA_947625995.1 uncultured Lachnospiraceae bacterium | reverse complement strand
AGGCCGCGGGGGCGCAGGCGGTAAAATGCATCCCCATCTTTGTGCAGGCGATCATCAGGGAATTGCCCATATTGTACCGGGCGTCGCCGAAATAGACCAGACGGACTCCCTTCAGAGATCCCAGATGCTCCCTGACGGTCAGCAGGTCTGCCAGCATCTGGGTGGGATGATACTCATTGGTAAGCCCGTTCCACACCGGTACGCCCGCATGCTTCGCCAGTTCTTCCACGATCTCCTGTCCGTATCCCCGGTACTCGATGCCGTCATACATCCGGCCAAGCACCCTTGCAGTGTCCGCAATACTCTCTTTTTTGCCGATCTGGGAACCGGACGGATCCAGATAGGTAACGCCCATACCAAGGTCATAAGCCGCCACCTCAAAGGAACAGCGGGTCCTTGTGCTTGTCTTTTCAAAGATCAGCGCTACATTTTTTCCCCTCAAAGTGTCAACCGGGACACCCTTTTTCTTTTTTTCCTTTAATTCTGCCGCGAGATCCAGCAGATATGTAATCTCCTCCGGAGTATAATCCTTCAGTGTCAAAAAATTCCTGCCTTTTAAGTCCATATGTTTCCTTCACACCTTCCTGTCCTGTCAAACAACGCGCCGCTTCCCTGTATCTTGAAAGCCCCGCACATCCCTGTGGGCTTTCGCAGGCTCTTCCTCTTACCTGTGATTTCTGATCACACTGATAAACGGGGGAAGCTCCTGCTTGTTGATAAGTACCTTGGCCTGCTCCTCGATCTTTTCCCGCAGGCCGTCAATAGTATACACATGGAATTCGTCCACCTTGTAGATCCGCGCCGTGCGCTCCAGCATTGCCAGATACAGTTCCTTATAGGACGGCTCCTCTTTAAACTCAAAATCATCTGCCATGCCGGGGATGGCCTTCTCGATGTACATCCTGTAGAGGATATCCCTGTCCTTTACAGAAGCGTAAGTATCCGTGGCGTGGATCATCACTTCCTCACTGACATCCGTAAGACGCCGGAATGCCTCCTGCTCCGTCAGCGCGTCGTCCAGATAATAATGCTTCCCAAGCAGGCCATAGATCATCCGTTGGGCATCATAATATCCGAGCAGCATATTCTTCTTGCAGCTTTCCTCTTCAAACTGCAGAATACCGCCCAGATCCCGGTGGGGAATGACGGAAGTCACCTTTACATCTTCCGGGATCTCGATATGTCTCTCATGGCCCAGCCCGTAAATGCGGATGGCAAGAATATCCTTGTACCCTCTTTTGATCAAAGATTCAAAGGGCACGTTGCTGAACATTCCATTGTCCATATAGTGCTGGCCGTGGAGATCCTGCTGCTTGAACATGGGCAGATAAGCGCTTGCCAGCAGCATATCCGTCAAATAGCCGTCCGGCAGTTCCTTTGCGTCCATATCCAGTTCTCTGCGCTCCGACAGGGAATAAGTGAGCAGATAAAATTCCACAGGGGACTGCCGCACCTTTTCCTCGGACACGAGCTCACAGATCAGGTTTTTCAGCGGCGTAATGTCCAGACCCAGTTCTTTAAAAAAGTTGATCCAGTGAGGATGCTCCAGCCACTCGCTGATCTTTGTCTTTTCATCCACAAATACCTTTGAGGTATTCATGGTGCTCCATACCTTTTCCGCTTCCTTCAGGGCGCCCATGCACATAAGCGCTCCGTTTAAGGCGCCCACGCTTGTACCGGACACCGCTTTGATCTTTACGCCCGCATCCGCCAGCGCCCTCCACGCGCCGATCTGGTAAGCGCCTCTTGC
This sequence comes from uncultured Lachnospiraceae bacterium, assembly GCA_947625995.1. GTDB lineage: Bacteria > Bacillota > Clostridia > Lachnospirales > Lachnospiraceae > CANQUC01. The sequence goes on along the minus strand of CANQQN010000060.1, from coordinate 8,461 downwards.
GCCGCCGCCCTCCAGAGCGACTGCATACTCCGTATCCAGATTCATAACCGGTTTCATGCTTTTCTCCACCTGTATTTTATTGATATTGCCGTATATCTGCCATTTCACCGGCTTCTGGCCGGCAGCCTCTTACTGGGCCGACGCGTCTTTCTTTGCGATCTCTGTCAATGCGCTGACAATCCCTGCCGCGCCCTGAATATCCGATGGGATGATGATCTTGGTGGCTTTGCCGTCGGCAGCCTTCGCAAAGGCCTCCAGACTCTTTAGCTGGATCACGGCATTGTCAACGCCCACCTCTTTGATGAACCGAAGACCGTCAGCATTGGCCTGCTGCACTTTCAGGATCGCCTGTGCCTGACCTTCCGCTTCTTTGATCATCTTCTCCTTCTGTGCCTCCGCGCGGAGAATGGCGGCCTGCTTTTCAGCCTCCGCGTCTAAGATCGCGGATTCCTTCTTGCCCTCTGCTACCAGAATGGCTGACTTCTTTTCACCTTCTGCAAGCAGGATCGCTTCACGTCTCTCGCGCTCTGCCTTCATCTGTTTCTCCATGGCGTCCTGAATAGCCGCGGGAGGAATGATATTTTTCAGTTCCACCCGATTCACCTTGATGCCCCAAGGGTCGGTGGCCACGTCCAGAGCCGCCCGCATCTTTGTATTGATCACTTCTCTGGATGTCAGCGTTTCATCCAGTTCCAGATCGCCGATGATATTCCGCAGCGTGGTTGCCGTCAGGTTTTCGATGGCCACGATAGGATTCTCCACACCGTAGGCGTACAGCTTCGGATCCGTGATCTGGAAAAACACCACCGTATCGATCCGCATGGTAACATTATCCTTTGTGATCACCGGCTGGGGCGCGAAATCTACCACCTGCTCCTTCAGATTCACCCGTTTCGCCACCTTGTCGATCACGGGAAGCTTAAAATGAAGACCTACAGACCATGTACCCTGATATCCGCCCAGACGCTCCACGATAAAGGCATGCGCCTGAGGCACCACCTTGATACATGAGGTGACGATCGCCACCAATAAGATAATCACGATCGCAATAATGATCAGGCTGCTAAAACCTGACTGGGGCAATTCGCTTGCCGTCGCTAACATTCTCATAATAACCTCCGTTTCTTGCAGAAAACCTCTTTATGCTTTCCTGCAGATCAATTTTACACCTTGCACTTCCAAAATAATGACTTTGATGCCTTTTTCGATGGTAACCGTCTCATCTGCAGAGCGGGCGCTCCACTCCTGCCCGTTTACCTGCGCCATACCCTTACCTTGAAGATTGTCGATCTCCTCGGTGACAATGGCATGTTTGCCGATCAACTCATCTACATTGGTCCTGATCCGGTTCTGATTGAAATATCTGGCAGCCACCGGCCGGGTAAAAACTACAAGCACGCCGGACACCGCCAAAAACAAAAGCATCTGCAGCCACAAAGGCGCGCCCGCCGCCGATGCCGCCAACGCCACAAGCGCACCGCCCGCCAGCCAGATGGTAGTCAATCCCAACGTAATAACCTCGATCAAGATCAGGATGATCACCACTACCAGCCATTGAATAGGACTCATCAGCCTTCCCCCTTCAAACTTCATTTCCAACGTTTACATGTATATGCGTATCATACTATATTTTACCGCAAAATACAAGAATGATTCCTGAATCAGCCGGGCAAATCCTGCCATTCCCAAAAACGTTGTCATGGTCCGATCTGTTACTTTTTTTACTTTTTCCCTGATTTTATTTTCATTTTCTTTCGATAATCTCTTGTTCTGCTTGTACTTTTTTAATACCATATAGAAAGGAGGTGCTTTATCATGACGCGAATTACAGGAGAACACGATCCGGATCAAAACGTAATTTACGCACACTATGCCGAAAAGCTGCTCAGTTTGTTAGGTGGAAACCGTTCCTACAAAGGTTTTCAGCTGACCGCACTTTCTATCGAAAAAGTTATCGGCAATCCGGAGGCTCTCACCTATCTCTGCAAGGGACTGTATATGGATCTTGCCGCCCGGTTCCACACCTCGATCTACTGTGTGGAGAGAAATATCAGAACCATACGGCTGCACATCTGGAAACACGGAGACCGGGATCTGCTGAGAGAAATCTTTGGTCCCGACCTGACGGCAAGATCTCCGGGCAACGGCGTCTTCATTGACAGACTGTCCCAGTATGTAAAAGAACACGCAGATGATACTTCACTTCCCTGACTTTTCCCTGACGGAAACAATTTCCGCTATTCCACACAAAAAGAGGACTGTTTTTCGGCGAGATCTTTCGCCAAAAAGCAGTCCCCACTTTGTACAGTCCATGACCGTTTACCATGTTACGGTACAGTATTTTACGCCCCACTGCAGCGCCGCGGAATGGGAGTCCATATAAAGGTCAATGGCATTGCCATGCACACCGGTATCCTCCGCAACATAAGGAACGCCGTCAATATAAACTGTCGTTCCCAGAGGGATCACATTTTTATCTACCGCAATCGTCTTTCCGGCCGTTACTCTGGTGCCTGTGGCGGTTATGCCGTTGGCATAAGAACCGCAACATTTTGAGCAGGCACAGTATGCCGTCACCTTAAAAGTACCGGAATGGGAAGCGGAACCGCCGGAAGATACCTCCTGCGCGTCGCTTTCCTTGGCTGCCGATTCTTGTTTCTTCTGCTCCTTTGTTTCGCTGTCCGCGGAAGCCTTTTCGCCGCCACTTTCCGAGTCTGCGGATGACCGGTCGTCTGCCGCGCTTTCCTTTTCAGCGCTTTCGGGCGTCTCCGTTCTTTCAGGTTCTACCGGTGTCGCTACTGCCAAATCAAGCCTTACATTGACTACTTCCTTTGACATAAATCCGTAGTCGTCGCCTGCAACCACCTTTACCCAGTCGCTGCCATCTTCCACTACCTCAAATTTTTCTCCTGTGGAAACTGTACTAAGTACCTGCGCGTCGTCTTTGGGCTCCTGCCGGATACTGATCATATCGGCGTCCGCAACGGCCACATAATTACACACCGCTTCCGCCACCTCAAGGGCTTCCGCGCCAAAAGCAAGATAATCGTTGCTTACATATCCTTCCACTTCTCCGGAAGAGATCCGCGTCCACTGGTCGCCCTTCTCCAGCACATCTCCCGCCGCGCCTTTTACAAGCTTTCCTACAACGTCGCTGTTTTCGTCGGCCTCGGCACGAACATAGACATATTCTTCCACATTACTTGCAATGGTACGTCCTTCCCATGCAGCTTCCTTCTCCTGCTGCGTCTTTGCAGCGCCGGTCTCGGCTTCTGAAAGCCTTTTATCCACATCGTCGCCTGAGATGCCCGTCACTGCTTTTACCGCCTGATAATCGATGTCTTCCTTCAGTGATCTATTACCTGTATATGCTTCTTGGTCATTGACAATTGATGCGATCCCTGCAAATTTTCCCGTCGTCAGATTCGCTGCTCCCTGAGTGTTGACGACAGCCATTGCTTCATAAGCCGCCTCTTGTTTCCCGGATGCTGCATCGGCCGAAAGTCCCACAAAAGCAACCGTCGCCGCCATAAGAACTGCCAGCAGACAAGGCGCCAATGCATTCACGTTTCTGCGTTTCATAATAAACCTCCTAACAAATTGTCACATCATCTAGTATGGACTATTTTATACCTTTTTATGACAATTGTTACAAATTTATTAAATTTGATTACGGAGGTATTGTAACAAAATTAAATAATATTGTCAACCCTTATTTTGTCGACGTATTTTGACTATCTCGACGGCCGTCTCCGTTATTATACCATCTCCGAAAAACCTGAAACTGTATTGTTCTTCCGCAGTTTTTAGTATAGCTGTTATCATTCAAATATTACGCCACAATGCCAATCCCATCGTCTCGGATATTGCTTTTCCTGCCCGGATCGGCATACCGCCCTTGTTTACTTACAATACCCATTGCACCGTTTGAATCAATCTTAAACTGAACAAAATAGGAAGGGAACACCCGAAAATGAGATACGGAAAAATTACCGGCTGTGGGCGGCAGAATCTGCCACCTGTAATAATGCGTGATAATAACAAGATCATATTTTTTCAAAAAGCACATATAATAATATTGCAGATTTAGCCAAAATACCGCTTGCATTTAGCGGATAGTAATGGTATTATATCTGTTAGTGATCAGGTTGCAGAAACTTGCGATGCCTGCGACCGGAAGGAAGACCTGCGGGCCTTCCTTTTTTTGTCCAAAAATCTATGGAGAAAAATATGCCAAAGAAAGCAATCAAACCTTTTATTACATACTCTGATCAGTTAAATATTCTGACTCAGAAAAAACAACTTCATATTTCTGATTTGTCATATGCGGAGGGAAAGTTGCATGCTATTGGCTACTACTCCTTAATCGATGGATACAAAGATATATTCTATAATCCAATGACAAGAACATATGAATTTCCAAGAAAAACAGTCATGATATTTCTAAACTGATATCTATATTAACATACGAAGCCAATCAGAACACTGAACATAGTTATGTAGTATATCAGAGAAACACATATGGCAATGTTCCATTATGGGTAATAATGAAAACTCTTACTCTTGGACAAACTTCAAAAATGTATTCCTTTATGCTCCCAAGCATAAAATCCAAAATTAGCAGACATTATGACAATATTACAGAAAAAGAATTAATTCAGTATCTAAAGGTGCTTACCATCTTTCGTAATATATGCGCACATAACGAACGTCTGTTTTCGTTTGAAACTCGATTCGAGATTCCTGACACCGCACTGCATAAGAAAATGGGTATACCCCAAAAAGGAACCCAGTATCTCTATGGTAAACACGATATGTTTGCATTGCTCATAGCTTTTCGATATTTACTGGATAAAGAAGATTTTAAATCTCTAAAGAAAGAATTAACCAAACTGTTTCATACTTTCTCAACTGCCACATCAGCAACACAAAAAAGCAAATTACTTCGTGCAATGCATTTCCCATTTAATTGGGCAAATATTACCCGATATAAACTATGATATATGAAATAACCTCCACCGTTGCCGGTGGAGGACATCACTTTCGACTATCGTCTCGATGGAGACACTCGTCAAATGCTGATCGACGCAAGCGTCATCAGCGCTTTCCTCTTATTATTCACAATATCTATGCATCGCAGTTTTTCTCCACATCATACAGGATTCCGCATCTGCCGGTAGGATTCGTACATCAATATAGACGCCGCCATTGCAGCGTTTAATGACTCCACTCTTCCCTCCATGGGAATATGAACCGCGCAGTCGGCCTTTTCCATCAAACCGCTGCTCAGGCCGTTTGCCTCATTGCCGATCATAAATACACATCCCTTTCTGTAGGAAAGCCTGTCGTAACTGACACTTTTTTCCAGCCCGGCTCCATAAACCGGCAGATTTCTTTGCCGGAGCTCGTCCAGAACGCTGTCAATATCTTCCATATACAAAAAGGGAACGCGGAACAGCGAACCCATGGTAGCTCGGACGGTCTTCGGATTGTAGATATCCACGCACCCTCTGGTCATCAGCACGCCGGCGATACCAGCCGCTTCTCCGGCCCGCAGGATCGTACCCAGATTGCCCGGATCCTGCAGGTTTTCAAGCAGAATGAGTCTGGGAGCTTCATTCCGCAGCATGTCCGCCAGCGTATAATGCTGCTGCCGCATCACGCAGAGCACCCCCTGCGGCGTTTTGGTATCCGCCATGGCTTCCATTACCCGGTCGCTGACAGGTACCGCCTCTACCTGCTTTTCCGCCAGCAGCGCGCGGTGCTCCTTTCTTTTCAAAAAACTATCAGAGACGTAAGCCTGCAGGATCTGTGCAGGCTCCGCCTCTGAAAACATTTTTTTACCCTCAATAATATAAACATCCCGGCTTTTGCGCAGAGAAGATTTTTTTTGCAGTTGTATGATTTCCTTAATCCCTTGATTTCCTGTGCTGGTGATCATTTATCTCGACAACATCCTCGCCACTTCATATTCATACTCGTTGATATTCTTCTGCATCGCCAGCGCTTCGTCAATGTCAAAATCAACCAGTTCGCCGTCGCGGTACGCAACCACCCGCTTGCTCTTGCCGTCACAGAGCAGGTCTACCGCAAAAGCGCCCATGATAGAAGCGATGAAACGGTCACGGCAGGTAGGACTGCCGCCACGCTGCATGTGGCCCAGTATGGTAGCTCTGGTCTCCAGCCCGGTGGCCGCCTCAATACGGCGCGCCATACTGGTGGAATGGCCGATGCCTTCCGCATTGATGATGATATGATGCTTCTTTCCTCTTTTACGGTTGCGGATGATATTGTCGATCAGCTTCTGCTCATCATAATCATACTTCTCGGGAAGCAGGATATCCTCCGCGCCGTTTGCAATACCGCACCACAGCGCTATGTAACCTGCGCTCCTGCCCATTACCTCAATGATACTGCAGCGTTCATGGGACGTAGAAGTATCACGGACCTTATCAATGGCCTCCATGGCGGTATTGACCGCCGTATCAAAACCGATGGTATATTCTGTACACGCGATATCCAGATCGATGGTGCCCGGAAGCCCGATAGTATTGACCCCAAGACCGGCCAGCTTCTGCGCGCCTGCAAAGGAACCGTCGCCGCCAATGACCACAAGGCCGTCAATCCCGTGCTTCATACAAACGTCGGCCGCCCGCTTCTGTCCTTCCTCCGTGCGCATCTCGCTGCAGCGGGCTGTGCCGAGGATCGTGCCGCCTCTCTGGATGGTATCGGACACATCCGATCCTCCCATGTCGATAATTTTCTCATTGAGCAGGCCCATATAGCCCTGCTTGATGCCTTTTACCTTTTTCCCTTTGCTGAGCGCCGTACGCACAACTGCACGGATGGCCGCATTCATGCCCGGTGCGTCCCCGCCACTTGTCAGTACGCCGATTGTTTGAATCTGATCTGCCTGTTTTGTCATGATACCAACCTCGCTTTTTCAAACAGAATTTCTTTATATTCTAATATGTTTTCCCTTTCTTTTCAATACACTTTTCGACAACTTTTACATTCTCTTTCCCAAATTTTACATATAAAGCGTCCAAAAGCTCCTCATTTACGGACACATTCCAGTTGGGAGGCAGTGTCTTCACCTGTCTCGTAGCGGAAACATAGATCTTCACCGTCTGGTTTCCGTCAAAGCTTCCGAGTACTTCCTGCACTTCCTGTTCCTTTTCCAGATACTGTGGAATCGTGGGAAACTGCAGCCACAGTTCCCGCACCGTCTGGTCAAAGGAAACTGCCGTCTCCAGTATGAGCTTGGCGTCCCGCTCTTCCTCCACGCTTACCTTGCCGCGGATAAATACTTTATCATCCTGATTCAGCATATTTCGATACCGTTCATAGTCTCTGGGAAATACGATAACCTCCACGGAGCCAACCAGATCCTCCAGTGTCAGAAAGGCCATCTGCTGCTCTTTTTTTGTATATTTGATGGTCTTTTTTGTGATCATGCCGCCCACCGTAACCGTACTCTGGTCGGTCACATTCACCGTACCCTGCTCTTCGTCGATCATAAAATCCGCGCTCACAGCCGTGATCTGCCTGCGCATCTTTTCTTCATAGTCTTCCAGCGGATGTCCGCTGATATACACGCCCAGCACTTCCTTTTCATAGGCAAGCAGCGTTTCTTTGTCATATTCTCCCACATCCGGCATCACGATCTCAAAATCTTTTTTCTCCTCCTCGCCTGCAAGATCAAAAAGGGACATCTGCCCGGCGATGGAATTTTTCTGCTGATGATGTTGGGCGTCCATCACTTTGCCGTACACGCTCATCAGCTGCTTTCTGGTGCCCCATGAAGCATCAAACGCCCCCGATAAGATCAGATGCTCGATCACCCGTTTGTTCAGGCCATTGTCCGCCATCCGGGAGATAAAATCGCTGAGGGACGTAAACCTGCCCCGTTCCTCCCGCTCCTTCACAAGCCCTTCGATCACCGGCCTGCCAATGCTTTTGATCGCCGAAAGCGCATACTGTATCTTCCCGTCTGTCACGCTGAAATCCGCCATGCCGCAGTTTACGTCCGGCGGCAGGATCTCTATCCCCATCTGCCGGCAGTTCAGTATATAACCTGCCACCTTGGAGGCATTGTCGATGACGGAAGTCATCAGCGCCGCCATAAACTCTACCGGGTAATAATATTTCAGCCATGCGGTCTGGTAAGAGACCACCGCGTAAGCCGCCGCATGGGATTTATTGAAGGCATATTTCGCAAAATCCAGCATCTCATCGTAGATCTTATTGGCCGTCTCCTCGCTGATCCCGTTCCCGACACAACCGCAAATGCCTTCCTCCTTGTTGCCGTACACAAAATTTTGCCGCTCTTTTTTCATCACGTCGCCCTTTTTCTTCGACATGGCGCGGCGCAGCAGGTCGCTCCTTCCAAGGGTGTAGCCGCTAAGCTCCCGCACGAGCTGCATCACCTGCTCCTGATAGACGATACAGCCGTAAGTGG
>CANQQN010000059.1 GCA_947625995.1 uncultured Lachnospiraceae bacterium | reverse complement strand
CAAGAGCGCCGTAGGTGGTCACCTGCCCGTAGGGGATCTCACAGAGCAGGCGCCACACCTTTTGCCGGAAAGGACTGCCTGCAGGCGCAAGAGGCAGTTCGCCGGGCGCAGGTTTCTCTCCCGCAAAATAACGGTCCAGCCATTCCTTCGCCTGCGCGAACACCGGAAGCGCATCCTCCTTTTTTACAGGCCCGGTGATTGTACTGCGAAAATATTTCTGCCCCGCAAACCACAGTCCTGTCAAATTTTCCCCGTCGCTGCCCAATAGGACCGGTCCCAGAGGGGACGTATAGCTTGTCTCGAAAAGCATGCGCATACACTCCTGTCAGAATATAGGAAAGGGGCGTAAAACGCCCCTTTTCACCATTTTTATATGCTTATTATAAACGCATAATTCTTTTTTGTAAAGATAACATTGCGCAACAAAAAGTTTTTATTTATTTTATTTTGCCTTTGACATCTCTAACTGTGCGGTCACCAGTCCATAATAGATCCCCTTCTTCGCGATCAATTCCTCATGGCTGCCCACCTCCGCGATCCTGTGGCGGTCGATCACCACCAGCCGATCCGCGCTCTTCAGGGTAGAAAGTCTGTGGGCAATGGCAAAGGTGGTACAGTTTTCCCGCAGCCGGTCGAGAGCCGTCTGCACCAGATATTCGCTTTCCGTATCCAGATTGGACGTGGCTTCGTCCAAAATCAGCAGACGGGGCTTGTTCAGCACGGCTCTGGCAATGGCGATCCGCTGCCGCTCCCCGCCGGAGAGCATATACCCCTTCTCCCCCACGTAGGTCTCATAGCCTGCCGGGGCCCGGCAAATAAAATCATGGGCATTGGCAGTCTTTGCAGCCTCAATCACTTCCGCATAAGTCGCCTCCGGACGGGCATACCGAATATTTTCCAAAATGGTTCCGTTGAACAAAAACGTCTCCTGCAACACCACGCCAATCTGACTATGAAGACATTCCACATCCAGATCATTGATATTGACGCCGTCGATATAGAGGGCGCCGTCGTCCACCTGATACAGCCGCATGAGCAGATTGATCAATGTGGTCTTCCCGCTGCCGGAGGCGCCCACAAGCCCGATCATCTCCCCCGGCTTCACCTTCAGGTTCACGTGATTAAGCACTGGTTCGTAGGAGCGGTAACCAAAGGTCACATTCTGGAACTCAATATCCCCTTTGATCTCAATGGTCTTTGCGTCCTTTGCGTTGACAATGTCTTCCTTTGCGTCCAGAATGTCGTAGATGCGCTCCATGCTGGTGATGGTCTGGGTAAACTGCCTTGCGATCATCGTGATCCTGCGCAGCGGCTCATAAAGCATGGACGTATAGCTGACAAACTGCATCAGCACGCCGGGCGTCATATCTCCTGCAAGCACCCGTAGACCTCCAAAATAAGTGGCCAGATAAACGCCCATTCCCAGAAGGAACGCAAACACCGGCATACGCACGGCAAAGTACAATTCATTCCGCATCTCCACCATGGTCTGTTCTTTGGCCAGACGGCTGAAATTGCCCGCCTCTTCTTTTTCCTTCCCATAAGATTTCACGATACTCATACCGGACAGGATATCCTGAAGCTGGCTTTCCAGACGGTCCTTTCTTTTTCGCGCCCGACGGAATCCCTTCATGACCGTTCCCCGAATGGCGACGCTGCCCCAGACGACCACCGGCACAAACGCCAGCGCCAGCAAAAGCATCTTCCATGAGATCGCCGCCATGATCACGATAGCCGCGAACATGCTGACAAACTCCGACACCGCGCTTGCAAACACATTTTCCATGAACTGCCGGATCTGCACCGTATCGCTCATGATCCGGTTCATCAGTTCGCCGGGCTTCTGCTCTTGTATGTAGGACAGGGACAGCCGCTGCAGCTTTGAAAACATCTTTCCCCGCAGATCCTTGCTCATACGGGCGCCAAGTAGCGTACTGTACCAGTTTTTGAATACGGTCAGAAAGATCGTGAACACGGTCAACAGGATCATCGCCCCGGCAAACCGGCCAATATCGGCCATGGTTCCGCTTTTATCCACAAGGGCACTGTCAATAAACTGCTGCTGCACCTTCGGGATCAGGATGCTCACCCCGGAGGACGCCAGCATGAGCACTCCAATGAGCAGAAACTTCAGCACATAAGGCTGGCACATCTCCCTGATCTTGCGGAAGGACTCCTTTTTGCCGTTACAGCGGGGACAGACGCTGATCCCCGGCAGGGCAAAGCCGCAGTTGGGGCAGACCGTCTCATTTTCCATGCTCTGCACCTTGTGGAAGATTCCCTGCGCCAGCATGGTAGCGCCTCTGCCAACGTAGGTAAACCGGACCAGATGCTTCATGGAAAACCTTGCAGCCCGCACGCGGCTTCCGTCCTTCTTCGTCACCACAAGGATCCCATTGTGGATCAAGGTCTCACTGTGGATCTCGCTACAGTCCGACAGCGCCGTTTCATAAACGACCTCATCCCCGCGGGTTACAAGCAGCCGTGTTTTTGTGACTATCACATAACCGTCCGTTACATAGGCATGTTCCTTTGACAGATCATAGGGCACACAGTACCAGATCTCTTCGTCCCCGACCCCGATATGCTGTTTTCTTTTTTCATCCAAGGAAAATAATAAATTCATACCAATCCTTATTTTGATGGGCTTGCGCCGCAAAAGGCGTAAATTTCACCCAGATCTTGTTGTTTTCTCACTACAGGAAAATATCCAGCTTCTTTCGTTCCTTTGTGGTCAGTCTCCGCAGATCCGGAATCTCATACCGGTTGTTTTCCAGATCTTCGATCAGCACCCTGTTTTCCGTCAGCTTGATGAAAGCGTTCTCGTTGGACCGGATCACAAACTTACAGGGGCCGGCGTCTGTCTCCACCTCGAAATAGGAGCATCCCGCCTGATCTTTGACACTGATGACTTTTTTGATTACTGGCGTAAAATATCGAATGGCAAGCTGCTCCAGAAGCACATCCTTCTCCGCGCCGGAAAAATCCTTCTCCAGATCTTCGATGATCCCGATTTCCTCCGCGTCTTCATCGGACAACTGCAAAGAAATATACTGATTCGGGGCCGTAAAAGGAAATGTCCGCACCAGCTGTATGTTCTCGTACAGCTTCCCGTCTATGGTAACATTCAGGAAACCGCCCTCTGTTTTTTCCACCTTTGTATTTTCTTTATTTAAAAACTTAACTTCCATATTCATCTCCATTCCGCCGCGTTTACGGCGATATCCACCGGATCATTCCAGCCCCCGCATAGCCAGCGCGGTGGTCTGCAGTTCCATCAGGTGGGCAAATATGCCCTTCCTTTCGATCAGTTCGTCATGGGTGCCTTCCTCCGCGATCCTTCCGTGTTCGATCACCACCAGATAATCCGCATCACGCAGGGTAGACAATCTGTGGGCGATGGACAACGTAGTGCGGTCCTTTGTCAGGTACGCGATGGACTGCTGAATGGCGCGTTCTGTCTCGGTATCCACCGCCGCCGTAGCCTCATCTAGGATCAGGATCTTCGGATCAGCCAGAATAGCCCGCGCAATGGAGATCCGCTGCCGCTCCCCGCCGGAAAGGGTCCGTCCCGACGCGCCGATCATGGTATCGTAACCGTCCGGCATCTTACAGATAAAATCGTGAGCGCTTGCCAGTACGGATGCCCGGATGATCTCCTGTCTGGTGGCTCCCGGCTTGGCGTAAGCGATATTCTCCGCCACAGTCCCCATAAAAATATAGGTTTCCTGAGACACCATGGACACATTTCTCCGCAGATCCCGGAAGGAAAATTCCCGGATATCCACACCGTCGATACAGATACTCCCCTGCTCCACCTCATACAGGCGCGAGATCAGGTTTACCAGCGTAGTCTTACCGGCGCCGGAACGCCCCACGATGCCCAGCATCTTTCCCGGCTCCACATGCAGGCTGATATCCTTCAATACCGGACGTCCCGGCTCATATCCGAAGGTTACATGGTTGATGTCGATCTGTCCCTTCACCGACGCCATGGAAACCGGATGGCTGCTCTCTGTGATCTCCGGCTTTGCCTCGATAATAGAAAATACCCGGCTTGCCGCGTTCATGCTGGACACCCACTGTCTAGACGCCTGCGCCGCGATCCGCAGCATAGGATTAAGCTGGGTCACATAGCCGGAAAACGTGATCAATTGGCCGTAGCTGATCTGCTGCCACCCAAGAATAAGCCAGCTTCCGAATGCCCACACCAACAGATTGATCACATTTTCAAGAAAGGCGTAAGCGCCATTCACCTTGTTGAAATTGACGGTAATGGCTACCTCCGCATTCTGCATTTCCTCGTTAGCGCCGCCGAAATTCTCGATCTCCCGTTGTTCCTGACCGAAGGATTTCACCACACGGACGCCGGTGATATTATCGTTGAGTTTCGCGGTGAGGTCCCGCTCCGCCCTGTGGCGACGGCTGAACAGCACATGGCCCTTCGTCATCATGAACAGATGCAAAAACACCATTACCGGAAGCAGACACAAAGATACCAGAGCCAGCTTCCAGTTCAGCACAAACATGATCACACAGGTTGCCACCATGGACGGCACCTGCGTAAAGATCTCCGGCAGAAAATCGATAAAAAACCCCGTCACCTGAGAAGCGTCCGACAAGACTCTCGTCATCAGTCCCCCGGTGCGGTTGCTGTGAAAGAAACGCAGGGAAAGCTCACCCATGGATCTGAACACCTGATTCTCCATCTCCAGCACCACCAGCGGCACGATCTTCGCATTGATGTAAGACTGGACCCCCTGCAGAACCTGTATCAGCAGCTTGGCAAGGATCATCCCCAGCACCACAAGGCCAAGGGCAAGTACAAACTGCCCGCCGGGCAGCCCAAAAAGCGTCAGCACCTCCGGCCTTTTTGCCAGTACCCGGTCATAGAGAAGGGTGCCGTTCAGATAGGGATAAGCCATATTGCACAGAGCCACGCCCAGATAAGTAAACGCCATGATGATCAAAGACGGGATATAAGGCTTAAAATATTTTAAAATCTTCCAGAAATAATAAACACTTTTTCCTCTGGACATGGGTTCCCTGCTGCTGTCCGGTCCCGGCGGTCTGCTCTTGGCGCTCCCCGGTCTTCCCGGCTGATTTCCGCGAAAACCACCCTCCTGCCGGGAATGCCCCTTACGGGCCGGGCCTTCCGACGCTTTGCCATGGGATCCGTCAGCCTGTCTGTCAGGCGCTTTGCCCCGTATGTTGTTCCTGTCCTTTGACAGCGTCATTTTATTCTGATCACTCAAATGATCTCCTCCAGTGGTAATGAGCGCACTGAGACTGCCGCGATGGCCAGCCTGCCCTTCTGCAAAGGTACGTCCGCGTCCTTCAGGTCGCCCAGATCGCCCCATTTGCCGCAATCCTCCAACGTGTTGAAGGGCAGCGTGGTCTTGGATGTAAATAAGATCCGCTCAACGCTGAAAACTGATAAATTAAACTTGAATTTTGCCTCATGGACGATACCGTTTTGCATCAGCTTTACGGTATAGGTATTCTGATAACGGTTTCCCCGCACCGTTACGTCGAGCCACTGTCCCTTTTCATACGTGCAGAATTCGTCATAGCGGCCGCCGTTTTTTACAATGACCGTTCCGTCGTTGCGGAAATAGAACCGCACCGCCGCGCTGCCGCGGCGATCCTGCATTTCCACCGTAAACGCCGTCTTGTCGTCCGCGCCCTCCGGCATCAGCCGCATCGCTGCCTCAAAGGCTTCCTTTTCAGGGAAGACGCGCATGGCACGACAACGGTCGTAAGGGTCTCCGTCGTAGAGACAAAGGCTCTGTCCCTGCCCGTCCGGCGCTTTTTCAATGCGCACCGGACACCACAAGGGCACATACAGATTCCAGCCTTCCACAAAATTGGACGGTTGTCTGTCTGTAAACGCCTCATTCAATTCTTCCGTCTCCACGCCCCGCAGGGGAAGGCTGATGCCGCTGACCCACACGTCCTCCTTGTTCACCGTATAAGCCAGCCACAGGCGGTTGTCGCCGGGCTGGGGGTTGTGCTCCACAATGCCCCTGATGTACTGGGGCCCAAGATTTTTGTACAATCCCGCATATTTGTGGGGAGATACCTCCGGCGTAACGGCCAGAAGCTCGTCAAAATCGTGTCCGTTTTCCCCGGACACCACCGCAATGGGCCACCGGTGGGCGCTGTCCGTCGTGGGATTGTAGGCCAATGCATACCGCCCGTCCGCCGTCCTCTGGCCCCATACTTTTCCCGTGGAGGTTTCCAGCGAATGATCCGTCTCTATGGGCGTCCATGTCTCTCCCCGGTCCTCAGATCTGGTCACCAGCGATTTCTTATAGACGCCAACCACTTCACCGTCAGGACAGGTATAATAGGACAGAGCCTCCGCGCCGGGCTGGGTGAAATAATCTGTATCCAGACGCTCCTCCTCCCACATCTGCTGGGTCACCAGCCGGTTTTCGATCAGTTCCCTGCAGGCCGCCACAAAACCGGCATCCCCGCTTTCTGTATAGGGCGGGTAATTTTTTGTGTTTTCCCGCGTATATCCGCCTTTCTCATTAAAGCGCAGAAAATAAATATCCGAAAAGGTAAAATCCTCGTAGATCTCCCGCACCACACGTCCCACGCCGTAGCCGTTGTTGGGGGCGACGGTATCGTCGGGAGAAATGCCGTAAAAAGCCGTTGCCAACAGCCGGTTGTCTGAGGAGACAAAAAAACTCATGCGCTGATGCATCACACAGGGAACCGTATCCTTGGTCAGCAGTTCTTTTTGGGGACCTATATAAGGAGCACTTGCCACACAGATAGGCGGAAACAATACCGCCGGCCTGCTCCATACCGCCCCGTCCGAAGAACGGGCGATCAGCGTCTGAGAAGGGGGCACATGCTCGCTGACAGGATCCGAGAGATAATCCAGATAAAAATTCCCCTTCCACCACGCGATCATGGCCGCATGGTTGTAAGTCCAGCCAAATCCATCTGTAGAACGGGCTCTATCCCTGCAGGCGCGCATCACCTGAAAACAGTGGGCGCCCACGGCATGAGGCAGCGCGCCGTCCTGAAAACGCACGTCCGCTTTTTCCCTGTTGTGGCAGCGAACCGTATCTCTTGCAAACAGATCTTGATCTTTCATAAGCACCTCCGCTCTCGTATTCTCTTTAAAAATTTCTCTTAAAAAATAAGAAGTGTATGCATAGAATCCCATACACTTTCAGCCATACAATGATATCCTCTTGATAAAGTCCCCATGGGAATAGCCAAAAAATGCCGGATCATGCAAGCACGACCGCCATTTTCTCTGCTATTTTACCATAATTTGAAAGTTCCCACAAGAAGGGGATTATGATTCTTCTGTGTCCTGTTTTCCGGTTGTCTCCTGTGACCGATCCTGAAAGACGATTTTTTCGCAGGCTTTTATTTTTAAATTGTTTTACAATTTAATTCCTTTTTCTCCATTTTTTGATTTTATTTTTGTCAATAGATTTTTGAGTTTTTTCCATTTTCCCAACAATTTTATAAAATTTGACCAAAACGTTTTTTCTTTTTCTCTCCCAAAATTCATTTTGTTTCGACGAAATTTTCTGTGGATAATGTGGATAAATTCGTGCATAACTAAAATTGTCCCATTTTCCAGCAAAGTAGAATGTGGATAACTTTTTTCAAAAACACGCAAAAAAATACTTATTTTTTCTACATTGTGCATTTTTCACAAAACCAAAATCTGTATCGACAGCCGTCTGTTTTTTCTTTAAAAATCTAACAGCGAAAACCATCCGCCCACGTCAGATCTGCCCCTCTGTTATTTGATCTTATATGTAAATGCAAAAAACCGGCAGGCATCACTGCCTGCCGGATCTCTATGAACTTTGTCGTTTTCCTCAGGATCAATAGTATCTCACGTATTTGTAAGGTGTCTGATAATTGTAGCTTGATACAATGATGCCTTTCCTTGAGTTTGCTGCATGTACGATCTGTCCGTCGCCGATGTAGATCGCTACATGGCTGACTCTGCCGCCGCTTGTGTAGAATACCAGATCGCCGGGCTGCAGTTCCGAAGAAGAAATGCTTGTCCCGCCTGCGGACTGGGCTGATGCCGTCCTGCCTGCCACGCCGATACCGCAGTCATTAAATACTGACATAACGAAACCGGAGCAGTCGGCGCCGTTTGTGAGGCTTGTACCGCCCCAAGCATAAGGATTGCCTACAAACTGCAATGCATAATTTGCGATCTGCTGTCCCTTGGAAGAATCAGAGTAGCTGTCTGCGCTGTTATAGCTGCTCTCATTTGAAGTCTCCTCCGAAGGAGTTTCCTCTCTGGAAGGGGTGCTTTCAGGAGCCTGCTCTGCAGCATTTCCCGCTGCCTGCGCAGATTCATTTGCCTCTTGGGCTGCCACCGCCGCGCTCTCTGAACCGGACGCCTGTGCAGCCTCCTCAGCTGCCTTTGCAGCCTGTTCAGCTTTCTTTGCAGCTTCCTCGGCTTCCTTCTGGGTTGCCGCGGCTTCCGCAGCTTCTCTTGCCTGCTGAGCCTTGATGGCGGCTTCCTCGGCCTCGATCCGCAAAGCCTCTTCTTCCGGTGTCTCAGCTGTTGCAAACTTGGTGGTAACCTCCACCATAGCCTTTGCTACATAACCCTCGGCGCCTGCATAAGAAACGCGGACAAAATCGCCGATCTCTTCCAGAACCTTAATGGTTTCGCCGGGCTCTGCAACAAACAATACCTGTGAAGAAGAATCCATAGCCGCATAAATATTGGTATCAGCGGATGTGGTTGCGATCCTGTTTCCCACAGCCTGTCCAACCATCTGTGCTTCTTCACCTTCAACTACACATTCGCTCTTAACATATCCGGTCACATTTCCTGATGTAACCTTGTACCAGCCATCGATCTTTTCAAGGATCGTAGCGGCCGCATTGTTATAGAGCTTTCCTACAACCTCCGCATCTTCTTTCGCTTCCGCTCTCACATTGACATAGCCGTCAACCTGAGCGATCACGATCGTCCTGTACTCTTCGCTCACCTTGGATACAGAATTGATCAAATCCGTATCTGCTGATGAAACCGCATATTCATCTAAAGTAAGTGTTACGCCTGCACTGGGCAGCTTTGAGTCGGTTGCGCAGTAGTCGCTAAGTACAGCAGCGACACCTCCTGCAGGAAGATCTGTTGCTGTCGTCGCACTACCGATGACTGTGGCGCCTACAACAAGGCAGGTGCTCAGCACACAGCAAGCAGTCGTCCTTATCACTAACTTTCTCATACGAACCTCCATACTTCCTTTCTTCCTTTTAACAAAAACGCATTTTTTGTTACAAAAGTATTAATTTAACCTTCGTTATCATAACACATAGGTGTCTCTCTGTCAATACTTGGAAGCGTTTTTTTGTTAAAAATATTACATTCCAATTACATTTTGTAATAAATATGAAGGTTTTTGTATAAAAAGTGCCCAATTTTTCAGGGGATCTATCTGTTGTTTTCCGCATTCGCGGAGAGCAGATATTCCTGCACACTTGTGACCGCATTGGCGCCGTCGGCCGCCGCCGTCAATATCTGACGGAGCTTCTTGGTGCGCAGATCTCCCGCGGCAAAAACGCCCTCTTTGTCAGTGAGACCGTCTTCCCCGGCAATCACATATCCGTTCTCGTCAAGGGCGACCAGCCCCTGAAACTTTTCCGAATTCGGCTGAATTCCCACGGCGATAAAAACGCCGTCCGTTTCCAGAAGCGAACGCGCTTCCGTTTTCCGGTTGCAGAGAACCACCGATTCCACCATATCGCTGCCTTGGATCTCCTCTACCACGGTATTCCACAAAACCTCTACATTCTCAAGGGATAACAGCTTTTCCTGAAGGATCCTTGCCGCCCGCAGTTCCTCTCTCCGGTGGATCAGATATACTTTTTTGCATGCGCGGGCAAGAAAAATGGCATCCTCCACGGCCACATCACCGCCGCCCACCACGCAGACCGTACGGTTTCTGAAAAACGCGCCGTCACAGGTAGCGCAATAGGAAACGCCCATTCCGGCCAGTTCCTCCTCGCCCTTTACGCCCAGCCTGCGGTGGACGGCGCCGGTGGCAAGAAGGATTGCCCTTGTCTCATATGTATTTTTGTCTGTTATCACCTTTTTGACAACGCCTGTCTCAGGCAGTTCTGCTTTTATAAACTGCTCCTGCACAAAGGATACGTCCAGCTTCCCGGCATGTTCCCTGAACTTATCAGACAATTCCATACCGCTGACGCCGGGAAGACCCGGATAATTGTCTACTTCATAG
>CANQQN010000058.1 GCA_947625995.1 uncultured Lachnospiraceae bacterium | reverse complement strand
AAAAACAAGAAGCGTCGCGAATAAAAGCCACAGGCTTTTTATTCGCTCCAATTATGATATACCTGTTGGACGTCGTCGTCTTCATCCAGAAGATCAAGGATCCGGTTCATTTTCTTGACATCCTCCGGATCGGTAAGCTCCACATAGGTCTGGGGGATCATGGTCACTTCCGCGTCCGCCATAGGAATGCCTGCATCCTCCAGCGCCTGTCTTACAGCGCTGAAATCGTCGGGATCAGTGATGATCTCATAGCTGTCTTCTTCCTCATCGCTGAAGTCTTCCGCGCCGGCGTCAAGGGCGATCATCATCAGTTCGTCGGCGTCGCCTTTGTATTCTTCCTTATCGATCAGGATCTGCCCTTTCTTGTCGAACATAAACGACACACAGCCCTGCGTACCTACATTGCCGAATCCTTTTGAAAACGCGTTCCGCACGTTGGCCGCGGTCCGGTTCTTATTGTCAGTCAGAGCGTCTACAATAATAGCCGTGCCGCTGGGGCCATAGCCTTCGTAGGAGACATATTCGTAATTGACGGAATTGGCGTCGCCGGCCGCTTTTTTTATGCCGCGGTCAATGGTATCGTTTGGCATATTGTTTGCTTTTGCCTTTGCGATCACGTCACGGAGTCTGCTGTTATTGGCGGGATCCGCGCCGCCTTCCTTTACCGCCACGGCAATCTCCCTGCCGATAATGGTAAAGATCTTTCCCTTGGCTGCATCATTTTTTTCTTTTTTGTGTTTGATGTTTGCAAATTTTGAATGTCCTGACATAAAAAAGTCCTCTTTTCTATCCTGTTTTCATTTTATCTGATACAAAGGCTGCCGCGCTGACTCAGACAAATCCTTTGTCAACCGCCGATCTGCACATACAGCCCGGTGGTTGCCGCCGCGCGTCTCAGCTTGTGCATATGTTCATACTCAGGCGGCAGAATATCCGGCAACGTATACTCTCTGCCAAGCCCCGCATACTTATCCTGCCCAAGCCTGTGGTAAGGCAGCAGATGCAGCTGCTCCACGCCCGGAAGGGACGCCGCGAATCTGGCGATCTCCATGATCTCCTCCTCCGTGTCATTAAAGGTAGGGATCACCGGTACACGGATGATCAGCTTCTGCCCGCTCTGGGCGATCTTTCTGGCGTTTTCCAGCACAAGGGTATTTGGTTTTGTGGTGAACGCCTGATGTTTGTCGCTGTTCATATGCTTGATATCCATCAAAAACAGATCCAGATAAGGCAGGATCTTGTTTTTGATGATCTCAAATTTCTGAAAGCCGGTGGATTCGATGGCCGTGTTGATACCCTCCTGCTTTGCCGCAAACAAAAGCGCAGAGGCAAAATCCGGCTGCAGCAGTGTTTCGCCGCCGGAAAGGGTCAGCCCGCCGCCGGACCGCCGAAAATGAGCGCGGTCCTTCATCACTTCCTCCATGACCTCCTCCACGGTCACATCCTTGCCATAGAGCTTTGGCTTGCCGTTCCGGATCATCGTCTCCGGTTCAAAGTGCTGGGACTCCGGATTACAACACCAGCGGCACCGGAAGGCGCAGCCCTTTAAAAAGACAATGGTTCGGATGCCCGGACCGTCATGAATGGAATATTTCTGTATGTCAAATATCCGGCCTGTAGTCTGTAAATAATGTTCCATATTCACCTCTCGGGATCAGAAGCCCTGTGTCGTACGGTTAATGATATCGTCCTGAAGAGACTTCGACAGCGTGGTGAACAGCGCGCTGTAGCCTGCCACGCGGACAACCAGCCCCTTGTACTGATCCGGATGAACCTGCGCGTCCAGAAGCGTTTCCCTGCTGACCACATTGAACTGCATATGCATACCCTTCTGATCGAAGTACGCGCGGATCAAAGCCACGAATTTCTGTAGGCCCTCCATGCCGCTTAAGGCTGAAGGATGGAATTTCTGGTTGAACAGCGTACCGTTAGAGGCAATGCCGTGATCCAGCCTTGCCACAGAATTGGCTGTAGCGGTGGGTCCAAGCGTATCCTTGCCGGACACCGGACCTACGCCGTCCGCAATAGGGGTATTTGCCAGACGTCCGTCGGGGGTTGCCCCTGTCTGATGTCCAAGAGGCACATTGGCGGAAACAGGATACAATCCCGCCTGATACATACCGCCTCTGGGATTTTTGTATTTTTCCATAGGCTTTGTATAGGTATAGGCAACGTCCCTTGCAAAAAGGTCGATCTCCTCCAGATCATTTCCATATTTGGGAAGGGCGTTGATATCCTCCAGCATCTTATCGTAAAACGCTTTCTTGTCCGCGGGCACACTGCTGTCACGGATCTGTGTGGCGATCTTTTCCACATCCTTTTCCGTGGCCTGTTTCCCTGCTTTTGCAAGCTCCTTGGTCACCTGAAGCGTCAATTCCATTACACGCTCTCTGGAAAGACCCCTTCCGAAGTTGTCCTGCATCGCCTCGCCGAATTGCTGCAGCGTGTATTTCTTCTGCTCATAAACAAGTGCTTTGATAGCATAGAGGGCGTCGGTCATATTGGCGATGCCAAAGCCCTGAGGGCCGGTAAAATTGTAGATGGCGCCGCCCTGCTGTAACGCCTTGCCGCGGCCGATACAGTCTGCGATCATACTGGACTGGAAGGGCAGAGGACAACGCTCCGCGTGGGCAACATCAATACTGTTGTCGGAATTTACCAGCAGTTGGATAAAGTATTCCATCTGCTGTTTATACGCAAAGTAAAAATCATCGAATGTCTTGAAGCTGTCCAGACTGCCTGTCTGTAAGCCGACCTTCTCGCCAAATTCATAGCCGTTGGAGAATACCATCTCCACGGGACGGCACATATTAAAGAACGCCGCGTCGTGCCAGCCGTCCGTCTTGCCTCCCGCCTGAGGCTCCACACAGCCAATGATACCGTAATCTCTCGCATCCTCCAGCGTAACACCTCTGCTGAGCATGGAGGGGATGATCACCTCGTCATTGTAATAAGCCGGAAGTCCCACGCCTGTACGGGTCAGCTTTGCCGCCTTGATCAACAGGGCGTTGGGGCTGCCGTTCCACACGCGGATAGACAGGGAGGGCTGTGGAAGCATCACATGCATGGACGCCTCGATACACATACAGGACAGGTCATTGGTCACATCCAGCCCTTCTTTGTCCTGCCCGCCTACGATCAGGTTCTGGAACAGGCTATAGCCTGCAAAACCTTCGGCGCTGGCGGCGTCACGGCATTTATTTAGATCATTCAGTTTGATCCAGATACAGTCCAGAAGCTCCTGCGCGTATTCGCGGGTAATGCGGCCTTCCTCCATATCTTTCTCATAATAAGGATACATATATTGATCGAAACGTCCGGGCGAAATGGAATGTCCGCTGGACTCTGTCTGGAGCAGCATCTGCACAAACCAGAAGGACTGGCAGGCTTCATAAAAGCTGCGGGCGGGCTTCGCAGGCACATGGGCACAGTTCTGCGCGATCAGAAGCAGTTCCTTTTTGCGTTCCGGATCGCTGCACTTCTTCGCTTCTTCAAGGGCCAGCATAGCATAGCGGTTTGCGTAAGTAACCGCCGCGTCGCAGCACATGATCACCGCTTCCAGAAACGCGGTGCGAGAAGCACAGTCCGGATCGTAGATATGTACTTTGTCAAGGGCGGCCTGCGCCTCCTTTTTGATTCCCTCGAACCCGATACGGAGCACCTTGCCGTAATCCACCGTAAAGTGGCCGATGCCATTATAAAAATAATTGCCCGTGGTAAACATATTGTGTTTGATGGCCATCAGCGTCTCCGGCGCCATATAGGATGTGGCCAGATCGCTGGTAGTCTTGCCGGGCCAGTATTTATAAACCTCGTGGAGGCGTTTTTTCGTATCTTCGGATATATAGAAGGGGTCTGCCGCACGAGTTTCTACCGTGTCAAACTCGCTTTCCAACCACTCAAAGGAATACTCCGGAAATACCTGACAACCTCTGGCCACCTGCGTGTTGGAACCGACGATCAATTCCAGAGGACGGATAATGATGGGCAATTCTTCACAGATCGCCTTGAACACTTTGCCGCGTCTGGTAATGACAGGATCATTTTCTGTTTCCTTATATACACGGGTCACGATCTCTGCACGGTCCGCCTCAATGGTAGGCATATGATCGAACAGATCATCATACAACTTCTGTATTCTGGGAGATTTCACAATATCTCCGTCAAAAAATTTTTTCACTGCACAGCACCCCTTTTACCTTTATTTCATAGTTATTTCAAGTATACATTACCTCCATGGAAATGTCAAATACGCATTTCAAAAAAGCCGAAAAAGAGAGGGCCATCATGATTCTCACCATGTGGTCCTCTCTTATCCTGATACCTGATGCAAATCTGTCATTCAATCTGTTTTTCATCAGCAAGACGGCCGCAGCCCTTCATTTCCTCCCGAATCTTGTTTGCCAGATCATCTGAAAAACTCCCTGGTAGGGCGCGCCAGCGCCAATTCTTTCCCACGGTGGAGGGCGTATTCATCCGGCTCTCGCTTCCAAGTCCCAGCAGATCCTGCGCCTGCACGATCGTCAGGCCGGCGTTGCTGTTCCATAACACCCGCATCATCCCCCAGTTGTATCCTTCCTCACTGTTAAGCCCCAGATACTGTTTTGCACGTGCCACATCCTTCGGGTCCGCGCTGGCCATCCAACCATTAACGGTGTCGTTGTCATGCGTGCCGGTATAGGCCACACAGTTGGGAATATAAGTTTTTGGAAGATAGGAGGCGCCGTTTGGATCACGGCTGTCAAATGCAAATTCCAATACCTTCATGCCGGGAAAACCGGTTTCCCGCAAAAGCTTCTTTACGGAGTCTGTCATAAAGCCAAGATCCTCCGCAATGATGGGCGGTCTTCCGATCTTCTTTTCAATGGTACGGAACAACTCTATTCCGGGGCCCTTTTCCCAGTGGCCGTTTCTGGCGTCCGGTTCTCCCCGCGGGATGGCATAGTAGGAATCAAACCCACGGAAATGGTCGATACGGAGCACGTCATAGATCCCGCACAGATAACGGATCCGATCCACCCACCAAGAGTAACCGTTCTCAGCCATAGATTCCCAGTCAAACAACGGATTCCCCCACAACTGCCCTGTATCCGAAAAACCGTCGGGAGGACATCCGGCTACAGCTTTCGGTTGTCTGTCTTCATCCAACTGAAACAGCTTTGGATGGGCCCATACTTCCACGCTATCCAGAGATATATAGATAGGCATATCTCCGATCAGGCGGATCCCCTTTTTCATCCCGTAGGCGCGCAGCCTTGTCCACTGGCGAAAAAAGAGGTACTGCAATATTTTCCAGAACAGGATGTCTGTTTTATATCTTTCGGTGGCAGCAAGGATCGCCGACTCTTCCCGCTGGCAAAGTCCCTGTTCCCATTCAGTCCAAGGGCGGCCGTCAAAGGCATCCTTCAACGACATGAAAAGAGCGTAATCCTCAAGCCAATATGCGTTTTTTTCGCAAAATTCATTGAATCGATTATCCTGCTTCGATAGAAAACGCCCGGCGGCCTTTCGCAGGATCGCGTACCGTTTCCGGTAAAGAGCACCGTAATTTATGTCGTCCGGTGCACTCTCCCAATCCACTGCCGCGTACTCCTGTTTTTCTAGCAAACCATCCTTTTCCAGTTGGTCCAGATCGATAAAATACGGATTCCCGGCATAACTGGAAAAAGACTGATAAGGCGAATCTCCGTAGCTGGTGGGGCATATTGGCAAAAGCTGCCAGTAAGTCTGTCCGGCTTTTTGCAAAAAATCAAGAAAGTCCAATGCCGCCTCACCCATTGTACCGATCCCGTGAGGCGAAGGCAGAGATGACAGATGCATCAATACGCCGCTTTTTCTCAAACGCTATCACATCCCTTACATTATTTACATTATTTACATTACTTCCATTACATTATATACAAGCTTCCGATCTTTGAATGGCGCTTTCTCCGGAAATCACTTCAAAAGGTACAAACTCATGAGTTGCGCCGCTTCCGTTTTCAATCATATCATGCAAGATCTCCACGCTCCTGCTGGCAATATGCATCCCGTTCTGCCGTATGGTCGCAAGCTTCGGATGCAGGTATCTGCCAAGCTCGATCCCGTCAAAGCCGATGACGGACACGTTTTCCGGCACCTTCAGGTGACGGTCCCTTATGGCGCGTATGGCGCCCACAGCCATCACATCTGCCATCACGAACACCGCCGTCAGTTCCGGCATCTTGTCAAGGAGTCGCCCCATGGCGCGATATCCCTCTTCCATGGAAAATAGTGCCGGTTCATACTGACGCTTCGGGGAAAAGGAATAGCCTCTTGCTTCAAAAGCGCGGACACATCCCTGATATCGGGGACTGGCAGCCTGCGAATACTCTACATGTCCTCCCAGTATCCCGATATTTTCATGTCCAAGCGTCAGCAAATGCTCCACTGCCGCCGCAGCCGCCATTACATCGTCGGTGCTGACACTGGAAAGATTTTCAAATCCCCAGTTTTTCGCAGAATTTGTCACAAGCACACAGGGTACCGTGATCTCCGCGAAATACTCCTGAAAATGCGCCCGGTTGCTTCCCAGAAAAAAGATTCCCTGCGGCTGCCGTTCTCTGCATAGCTGAATGGCATGCTCCAGTTCGTTTTCTTCCTCTCCGATATAATAGATCTGACAGACATACCCCTTTTTTCTGACAAGTCCCTGAATCTTCTCCAGTATGGCGGCAAACAGCATATTCCCGGAGCCCTTCACCACAATGGCGATACCACGTTTTGCCTGCTGTTTTAAATATTTTGCATTTCTGTTTAAACGGAAGTTGTACTTTTCGACCACTGCCATGATCTGTTCCCGTGCTTTGTCCGATACGTCAGGATGATTGTTCAGCACTCTGGAAACCGTACCTACCGCATATCCGGATTCTCTGGCAATATCTTTGATGGTCATTGCGTTTTATCCTTTGACTGCGCCGGCCGCCACACCCTTGATGATGTGTTTTTGGCAAAAGATATACACAATAATGATCGGAATGATACTGAGCATGATCACAGCCATGGTCGCGCCAAGATCTACAGAACCATAGCTGCCCTTTAAATACTGTACCAGAATGGGGATCGTCATGTATTTCGTCCGGTCCAGCACCAGATAAGGAAGCAGGTAATCATTCCACACCCACATGGTTTCCAGAATCCCTACGGAGATCAGCGTCGGCTTCAGCATCGGAAACACAACGCGGAAATATGTGCGGATGGGACCGCAGCCGTCAATGGCAGCCGCCTCCTCGATCTCCAAGGGAAGTCCTTTGATAAAACCTACAAACATAAAAATGGCCATACCTGCGCCAAATCCCAGATATACAATAGGGATCGCATAAGGCGTATTCAGCTTCAACTGGTCTGCCGTAAACGACAGCGTAAACATCACCATCTGGAAGGGCACGATCATGGAAAACAGGCACAGATAATAAAACATTCTCGCAAATTTGGAATCAACCCTTGCAATATACCACGCTGTCATGGATGTAAAAAGCAGGATGACTACAACAGAACTGATTGTGATCAAAAAGCTGAATCCAAGAGCCTTGGCAAACGGATAGTTTCCAAACGTCATTCCTTTGATATAGTTAGCAAATCCCACAAAGCTGTCTTTATCCGGCAGGGCAAACGCATTTGTATTGACCGCCGCGTTTTCCTTGAAGGAATTGATCAGCACCTCAAAGATCGGCATGATCCAGATCAGGCACAGCAAAATAAAGAACACCGTCAGGATCTTACTGGGAAAGGAATAGGTGGTCTTCTCTTTTTTCTTCATCACTGCTGCACCTCCTTACTCCTTGTGGCAGTCAGTTGGGCGATGGCCAGCACCGCTACCAGCAGGAAGAATACAACCGCCTTTGCCTGCGCCGCGCCGTGCCAGCTTTTGTTGATATTGTAGGTGGAATAAATATTCAGGGCAAGAAGCTCCGTCATATTCAGCTTTGCACCGTTCATCATCACAGAAGGCGCACCACCGGTCAGCGCAAGGTTCTGGTCAAACATCTTAAAGGAATTGGTCAGCGTCAGGAATGTACAAATAGTCACGGAAGGCATGATATTCGGTATGATCACGCGGGTCAGCGTCTGCCATCCTGTGGCGCCGTCGATCTTCGCGGCTTCGATCATGTCGCCGGGTACCGACTGGAATCCTGCAATGTAAATGATCATCATATATCCGATCTGCTGCCATGCCACAAGGATCACCAATCCCCAAAATCCATAAGTGGCATTGGATGTCAGATAGGTACCGTATCCTTTCAGAATCGCGTCAAAGATCATAGACCAGATATAGCCGAGCACCACGCCGCCGATCAGGTTTGGCATGAAAAATACGGTTCGGAACAAGTTGGCGCCCGCCATCTTCTGCGTCAGGGCATAGGCGATAAAAAAGGCAACCACATTAATGAGGATGATGGAAACCACCGCAAACCCCGCCGTATTCCAGAACGCGTGAATAAATCCCGCGTCCTTAAAAGCCTTGGCGTAATTGCCTACGCCGATCCATTTTGCATCCTTCGGCGTATTGAAATCGCAAAAAGAAAGGTAAATGCCCTGAAGAAACGGCCATATAAAACCGATGCAAAAACAGATGAGCGTCGGCATCACAAACAGCGGAAAGCACCGGCGGATCGGCTTGCGAAGCAACTGACTGTTTACCGTCTGTCCGCTGTTCTTCATTTTCTTTCCCTTTTTCAAAATCATTCTCCTCTCTCAGATCCATCTCTTATTTTAAAAAACAGGGGCGGGCTTTTGCCCACCCCTGCCAAATTTTAAGATCAGCCGTTCTGTACATTGTACTCATAAGCCCAGCCGTCTACGAAAGCCTGAACTACAGCCTCCCAGTTTGCGTCGGTAGGATCTGCTGAGTAGGTTGTCAATGCGGTCACAACAGTTGCGCGCCAGCTGTCTACGTTCGGCGTATGGTTGAATGCCCATGACAGTGTATAATTACCTGCGCTTGCATATTCCTTCGCGTCCGCGCCGAATACATTGACGGAATCCTTCGCGTTCTTGAAAGGAATACCACTGAACTGCTCGGAAAGCATCGTTGTACCCTTGTCGGAAGTCACGACCCAGTACAGGAAATCAAGGCTTGCCTGAATGTCATCCTCGCTGGCCTTTGCATTGATGGCCCAGCAGTTCTCCGTACCGGAATTCAGACCTGCGTTTTCCTCACCCTCTACGCCACAGTAGATGGGGATCATCGCCAGATCATCCGGATTCATGCCGAATTTGTCGGCAGCAGTCAGGTTCGCATACTCCCAGTCGCCGTTCTGATAGAATACAGCCTTGCCGTTTCCGAACTCAGCTTCGGACTCATCGCCTGTGCTGGTGGAAAGGCTGGTTGCAGTTGCAGCGGTATCTGTGATATACAGATCCCAGATCTTACGGAAATTGTCAAGGTAAGCACCTGTGATGGTGGCGGGCTGCTCTGTCACGTTGTCATCGCGGAACTCGTAGAACAACGGCAGATTTGCAAGGTGGCCGGAAAATCTCCAGCTTGAGGAACTCTCAAGGCCCGGTGAAGAAAATGCATCAAAGCCAAGCTCGCCGGCACGTGCATGAATGTCGTCCGCTACAGCCTTCAATGTGTCAAAATCTTTAATGTCGTCAAGGGAGTAGCCTGCTGTCTCAAGAAGCGCTTTGTTTACAATGATGCCGAATGACTCATAGCAGTAACCCAGCGCCTTGGGAGCGCCTGTCTCATCAAAGAGAACATAATCATCATTGATCCGCTCGTCATAAACCTTAGAGCCGGTCAGATCAAGCGCGTAATCATTCCAGTCTTTCAGACCCTGCGCATTACCAATATTAAAAATGGTAGGAGCTTCTGATTTTGCCATCTCAGCCGTAAGTGTATCGGAATAAGTGCCGGATGCGGCGGTCACAACTTTTACCGTAACGCCAGTCTCATCCTTGTAGTCCTCTGCCAGCTGCTGCCATGCCGCGTCCGCCTCAGGTTTGAAATTCAGATAATAAACGGAACCCGAACCGCTTGCGGAATCGTCCCCTGATCCGCTGTCGGACGAGGGCGCTTTTGTTGATGTAGTGCCTGTGGAGCCGGAGTCATTGCCGCAGCCTGCAAACAATGTCAGCGCCATAGCTCCTGTCAGTAAAACAGCCAGGATTTTCTTTTTCATAAAGGTTACCTCCTTTTGGATAAATTAGATAAAAATAACACTGTGCGCCTCGCTGGAAACGTTTCCAGCTTTTATGGTTCAAATTATATACGTTCTTTCCTTTAAATGCAAGGAAATTTTCTCTCGCATAGTTATTTTCTCTATTTTTCACATTATTATTACAGATATTTTGTGTATTTTATCCAATTT
>CANQQN010000057.1 GCA_947625995.1 uncultured Lachnospiraceae bacterium | reverse complement strand
ATCAGCAGGCCCACCACTGCCGCGTCGATCCCCATCACGTCCGTATAAAACTTCAGCATGAAGGAAGAGGACAAAATAAAAGTAAAATCATTTCCGAAATCGCCGAACATATATCCGAGCTTGTCCCTGATGCCAAAGGGCGGCACCTGAGATTCTGTTATTTTTTTTGCCATAACTGCATCGTTCCTTTATTCATAGATTTGTATGCCACGTGTTCTTGCCGGCATCTTCCCTGCGCAAAATGCCGCGGTCACGCTTTTTTGATCTTGATCAGCTTTGCGTTGAGGCTTTCGGCAAAGCCTTCCGGCAGCATAGAGCCTGCCATGGTAACGATGGATTCCATATCCATGGTCTTCATCATATCCCACATGCCCTCGCCGGGCTTTACCTCCATATTCATGGCCAATTTAACAGCCTTTACAACAATCTCAAGGGCCTTCGGATTCTTGGCGATGTCCTCCATGGAATCCTTGATGCTGTACATGCCTTCCGGAAATTCCATAGGGGCTTTCAGGTCCAGATCTCCCACAGAGGCAAACCAGTTGGCCACGCCCTCCGCCCGTTCATTGACCTCCGGAAGCACATAGATGGAAGGCTCCGTCTCTACCTTCTCAATGGTCATGGAATCCTTCACATCCCCTGCCACGGCAAGGATCTGATTCATTCCTTCCTGAAGGGAAACTGTAAATACAAACACTTTATCGGCAGTCTTTTCCTCCGTCTTTTCCCCGTTGACAAAAAGTGTTACCGCAGGCTGGTTGGAATAGACGCGGATCTTGGTGGTATCTCCCGCTCTTTTTGCGTAACGCCTGCCGCAGAGGTGCACCATGGGTTCTTTGTTCCAGTACGCCTTGTAAATATAATAACTGTCTTTTTTTGTCTTTCGGTCCATGGTTACAAGACCCTTATTGTTGCGGCCTGCCACGCCTCCCTCATTTCTGGCGGCACAACCGAAATCAAACATGTTCCACACATAGCTGGACCAGATCCACGGACGCTGGCTGAGCATCTTTGCCATATATTCATGATAGAACGCCTGATATTCCTCACTGTAATCCTTGCATGCGGGATTCGGGCCGTGATAAGTGACAATACCCTCGCAGCCATATTCAGAAAGCCCCAGACACAGGTCGGGATGCGCCTCATGGAAACGATCCATCCACGGTCCGTTGTCCTCCGTCTTTCCGCCGTACCAGCCAAAATAATGGTTGTAACTGATCACATCGGTGACAGTGTGCATGGGACTTTCCACCGGTGTCATGGACACATGGGCGATGGCGGTAAGCCGGGTAGGATCCAGTTCCTTTGCAATGGCATTCAATTCCTTGTGGTTCTCCACCAGCTGTTGGGAGATCCCGCCGATGAGGATCTCATTGGAGATACCCCAGAAGCAGATGGAAGGATGGTTATAATTCTGAACGATCAACTCCTTTAGCTGTGTGATGCAGTTTTTATGGGCGTCGGGATCCTTGTTCATCACGCTGATAAAGGGAATCTCCGCCCAGACTATGAAGCCAAGCTCGTCACAGGCATCGTAAAAATCCTGAGAATGCTGATAATGGGCCAGACGAACGGTATTGGCTCCCAGTTCCTTGATGATCAGCGCATCCTCATAGTGATCCTCCCATGTAAGGGCGTTGCCCTGATAAAGCCTGTCCTGATGACGGCTGACGCCCCGCAGAGGCGTCTCCACGCCGTTTAAGATAAACCCTTTTTGCGGATCGCAGGAAAAGCTGCGGACGCCTGCCTGTATCTCAATCCGGTCGCAGGCTTCGTTTCTGCGCTGCAAAAGGGCTTCCACCCTATAAAGATAAGGATCGTCAATATTCCATCTGTGGGCCGACGGCACATGAAGGGTCACTGTGGTATCGTCGGCAGGACGGCAGGCGCCGGCCACTTCCTTGCCTTCCTCGTCATAAACGGTGTACAACACCGTAAAATTTTCGTCCGGATCCGTCACATAAGAAGTGATCTCAAATGCCGCGCCGCCGCAATCACAGGGCTTCGGCGTCACCATCAGACCGCAGCCCCCGTAATAATCCAGATCAAAGTGGGCATCCGGCACGCTGATCAAATTGACGCCTCTGTACAGACCGCCGTAAAATGTAAAATCCGCGGACTGGGGATATACGCTGTCCTTCATCTCGTTACTGCAGGCGATGGCCAACAGGTTTTCCCCTTCTTCCCTGCAAAGGTTGGTGACGTCCGCACGGAAGATGGAATAGCCGCCCTCATGATAAACGGCCTGTTTTCCGTTGACATACACGGTGGCCTGCTGTCCCGCCGCCAGTACCTCCACATAGACTTTCCCGCCGGGAAGAGGCTGCTTGGGAGTTTCAAAAGTCTTTGCGTACCAGCATGTCCCTCTGTAGTAGCTGCCGTTTCCGTCGTGGCCATCCACCGCATTCCATGAGTGGGGCAGGTCCACCGTCTCCCAGTCTGCCGGAAACTGTTCCGGAAGGCCCGCATCCTGCCGGATGAATTTCCAGCCTTCGTTCAATTCGATTACCTTACGCATAATCTGCCTCCTTTGACACATCTTGACTTTTCCGCCCGGCGGCTGCGGCCGCAGACCGCCGGACATTTCCTGTTGTATATTATCGGTAAATTTGCCATGATTTATCCAAAAAAGGGCGCAAAAAAAGAAGTGTGAAAGATCACACCTCTTTTTGACTGATTATTTATTTTACCTTGGGCCGGGTAAGCATACACTCCCGCAGCTGCGTCAGGGCACACACCACCGTGTTTTCCCGCACCTTCTGCCGGCTGCCGTCAAAATGATACTCCCGCACGGTTACCTGTCCCTTCACCGAGCACCCGATGAACACGGTGCCTACCGGTTTTTCCGGCGTGCCGCCGTCCGGGCCGGCAACGCCTGTGACAGCCACGCTCACATCGGCGCCCGCATTCAAAGCGGCCCCTTTTGCCATCTCATATGCCACCTTTTCGCTGACCGCCCCATGTTTTTTGATCATGGCCTTGGGAACGCCCAGCAGCTTATGCTTTGCCTTGTTGGAATAGGTCACATACCCCTGCTTCAGTACATCGGAAACGCCTGCCACATTCACCAGACGGGCGGTGAGCAGTCCTCCCGTGCAGGATTCCGCCGCCGCGAAGGTATAATTCATTTCCTTTAACAGCGTCACCACCACTTCCTCCAGCGTCTCTCTCTCGTTGGTGGAATAAATATAAAACCCAAACCTCTTTTTCAGTTCCCGGATCATGGGTTTTACCAGTTTCTTGCCCTGCCCTTCGTCCTCCGCTTTTGCGGTGATCCGCAGATGCACCTCGCCAAGCTTCGCGTAGGGCGCGATGGTGGGATTGGTCTGTCCGTCTATCAGATCGCGGATCATCGTCTCCACCCTGCTCTCCCCGATGCCGCAAAGCTTCACCATGCGGGAATAGATAATGCCCGGATTCTGCTTCTGCAGATAAGGAAAAATGTATTCTGCAAACATGGCCTTCATCTCTCCGGGAGG
This sequence comes from uncultured Lachnospiraceae bacterium, assembly GCA_947625995.1. Lineage (GTDB taxonomy): Bacteria > Bacillota > Clostridia > Lachnospirales > Lachnospiraceae > CANQUC01. The sequence continues at coordinate 6,942 of CANQQN010000057.1, read as the reverse complement.
CCCCGGCAGAAGAATGATGTGCTTATTGTCCTCCCTTACAATGAGCCCCGGCGCCGTGCCGTTTTTGTTTTCAACAACGAGGGCCCCTTCCGGGATCAACGCCTGTTTCCAGTTATTCTTGGTGATATCTTTTGGATCTGTTTGTCTTGCCCGAAAAAAATCCTCGATCACCTTTCTGGCTTTTTTATCCTCCACAAGCTTCCTGCCTGTGACCTTCGCCACCGCCTCTTTTGTAAGGTCGTCCTTTGTGGGGCCAAGTCCGCCTGTAAGGATCACGATATCCGAACGGCCAAGAGCCTCTTTTACGGCGCCGCAGAGCCGCTCCTCATTGTCCCCCACTACCGTCTGGTAATACAGGGAAAGTCCGAGGGCAGCGCACTGCTCCGCCAGATAAGCGGCGTTTGTATTCACAATATTTCCAAGCAATATTTCCGTGCCTACACTGATGAGTTCTGCAACCATACTTTATTTTCCTTCTTTCAGTACCTCTCTGTTCTTTCTCAGATAATCCACAAGGGAAACAACCGTCAAAATTACTGCCAGCCAGATAAATACCACACAGAGGATCTGATACCAGAGGTAAGGAAGGTTCAGGATCAGCAGAATGATCATCAACATCTGCACTACCGTCTTCACCTTGCCCCAATAGCTGGCGGCGATCACAACGCCGTTGTCGGAAGCAACCAGACGAAATCCGCTGATAATAAACTCACGGCTGATGATGACGATCACTACCCATGCCGGCAGCTGCGCCGTCTCCACCATACAGATCATGGCCGCGCTCACAAGAAGCTTATCCGCCAGAGGATCCATAAATTTTCCGAAATTGGTCACAAGGTGGTATTTTCTCGCGATGTAACCGTCCAGCGTATCTGTCAGACTTGCCACGATAAAAATCGCGAGGGCAATGTACCTATATGTCATACTGTCAGGATCCAACAGCATGAACAGAACAAAAAAAGGAATCATCAGCACTCTCAGGATCGTCAGTTTGTTTGGTAGATTCATAATCCTTACCTTTCCCTTTCTCATGGTTTCTTATACCGGCACGCCGATCAGGTCGTAATCCAGCGCGCCTGTCACTTTCACGGAGACAAAGTCTCCCGTTACAAGCATCTCATCTGTCTGTACAAAAATGTATCCGTCCACATCGGGCGCGTCCCGGTAGGTCCTGCCCACATAAGCATTTTCTTCCGGCAGGCTGCCCTCGATCATCACTGTCAGCACTCTGCCGGTCATCTCCTCACATTTTTCAAATGCGATCTCCTGCTGCAGTTCCATCAGTTGATTCCTGCGGGCATCCTTTATATCCTCCGGCACCTGCTGTTCCATGGACGCCGCCGGAGTATTTTCCTCCGGTGAATAGGTAAAAACTCCAAGCCTGTCAAAGGCGGTTTCTTCCACAAACTCCATCAGTTCCGCAAACTGTTCCTCCGTCTCCCCGGGGAAGCCGGTGATCAGCGTGGTACGGATACAGATGTCGGGGATCTCCCGGCGCAGCCTTTGGATCTGTTCTGTCAGCTGTCTTTTGTCCGTACGCCTGCCCATCCGCTTCAACACCTGATCGTTACAGTGCTGAATGGGAAGATCCAGATAATGGCAGATCTTTGGTTCTTCCTTCATGGTGCGGATGAGTTCCTCCGTCAGTTCCTCCGGATAACAGTAGAGGATCCGGATCCATTCTATACCCTGAATACGGCAGAGACTGCGCAGAAGCATAGGCAGGCGCTTTGTACCGTACAGATCCGTCCCGTAAAGGGTCGTCTCCTGCGCCACAAGGATCAGTTCCTTTACCCCCTGCGCAGCCAGCTTCTCTGCTTCCTCTGTCAGCTGTTCCATAGGCACGCTTCTGTACCGGCCGCGGATGGACGGGATCACACAGTAAGTACAGTGCTTGTCACAGCCTTCCGCGATCTTTAAGTAGGCATAGTGGCCCCCTGTGGTGACCACGCGTTGTCCTTTTCCTTCCGGAAGCCTGTCAATATCCTGAAGATGTGTTTCTCTGCCGCCCGTAAGCACTTCTCTCAGTACCTGAACGATCCCGTCATAAGCGGTGGTGCCCACAATGGCGTCCACTTCCGGGATCTCCCTGCGGATATCTTCGGCGTACCGCTGCGCGAGACAGCCTGTGGCGATCAGGGCTTTGCAGCTTCCCGTCTCTTTATAGGCGCCAAGGTCGATCAGCGTCTGTATACTTTCTTCCTTTGCGTCATTGATAAAGCAGCAGGTATTGACGATGAACACATCGGCGTTTTCTTCTTCGTTTGTAAACGTATACCCCTCAGAGGACAACAGACCCAGCATCACTTCCGTATCTACCAGATTTTTATCGCATCCAAGGGATACAAACATGATCCTTGTCTGCTCCATTTTCTTTATTCGCTTTCTTCTTCGTCTCCCACGATCTTGATCTTGCCCTCGTTCAGTTCCTCAACCGCTATGGAAAGCGGTTTGTTGCTGGGCATATCCACAAGAGGTTCCTCTCCGGCAATGATCTGTCTCGCCCGCTTTGAGGTGGCAAGCACAATACTGTACCGGCTGTTGATCACGGGCTGCTCTCCCTCCTCAACTTCGCTGTTTACCACTTTCATCAGGTCATTATAAGACGGTCTTAACATCTTTTAGCGCTCCTTTCCGGCTTTTATTTTTGCTTTTATCTGCCGTATGTCTGTATTTTCTCATGAAGTTTTTTTACACACTGCTCTAATTCATCATTGACAAGAAGACAGTCATAATATTCTATATATTTGATCTCATCCCTTGCCCGGGCCATTCTTTTTTCAATGACCTCCGCAGATTCCGTACCCCGGCTCGTAAGCCGTTCCTTTAGTTCGCGAAAACTGGGAGGAAGCACAAAGATCAGAAACGCATCCGGATACTGTTCCTTGATCTTCAACGCGCCCTGCATCTCAATCTCCAGAAGCACATCCTTCCCCGCGGCAAGCTGCCGCTCCACAAAGGCTCTCGGCGTCCCGTAATAATTGCCCACATACCCTGCGTATTCGATAAATCCGTTTTCATCGATCAGGCGTCGGAATTCCTCGTCAGTGCTGAAAATATAATCCACCCCGTCGATTTCCCCTTCTCTTGGGCTGCGTGTGGTCCTTGAGACTGAAAGGCTGTAATTGTCATATTCCTGAAGCAGCCGCTTCACAAGCGTACCTTTTCCTGTTCCGGAAAACCCGGAAATCACTGCTAATCTCCCCTGCACGTTTATCCATCTCTTTTCTATTCCAGATTCTGGATCTGTTCTCTTACCTTTTCAATCTCTGTCTTCAGGGTAATGGCCCTGTTGGTCAGTTCCAGACTGTTGGTCTTTGAAAGGATCGTATTGGCTTCACGATTCATTTCCTGCGCGATAAAATCCAGCTTCTTTCCCACGGCGCCGCCTGCCTCCAACGCGTCCCGCACGCCGGCAATATGGCTCTTTAACCGTACGGTCTCTTCATCCACACAGATCTTATCCGCAAAGATCGTCACCTCCGTGGCGATCCTTCCTTCATCAACAGACACGTCTCCCAATACTTCCTGAATCTTTGCCAGCAGCTTCTGGCGGTACTCCTCCACAAGCCCAGGGGAAAACTGTTCGATAAAATCTACGCAGCCGTCCATAACCTCCAGCTTTTCCAGCATGTCTGCCTTCAGACGTTCTCCTTCTTCCCTGCGGGCTTCCAAAAACTGATCCACAGCCTTTAACACCGCCGTTTCCAGAAGCTTCCAAAGCTCCTCCTCATCTACGGGCTGTTCCTGCATCACAAACACGTCCGGGCACTTTGAAAGCCTGAACGCCGTCATGTCATTTTCGATGCCGAATTCCTCGCTGATATGGGCAAAATATGTAAGATATTCCTTTGCAAGCGCCGGATTATAGGAGAGCGAGATTGTATTCTGGGAAAGATCCTCATAAGAGATAAATACATCCAGCTTTCCGCGCTCAATATTCTTTTTGAGCAGTCCCCGCACAGCAGACTCCATACCCAACAGCTTTTTGGGCATACGGATATTTACATCAAAATACCGGTGATTGACGGATTTCATCTCCACCGTGAATTTACGGCTTTCGTCAGAGGCCTCTCCTCTGCCGAACCCTGTCATACTCTTAATCATAGTCATATAACCCCTTACATACATGATCGGTTATATTATACAAAATTTCCCTTACGCCGTCAACGATAAAAGACCCGGCCGGGCATGGGACGCCATAGGGCCTGCCATCAAAAACCTCTGAAAAAGCCTGCCGGTCCGGTCTATATCTGACGGATATGGGAAATATCTGTTTTCGCCACCATGGAATAATTGGTATAGTAAACCACAAACCCCGGCTTACTGCCGTTAGGTTTCTTCACGTGCTTCCGCTCCACATAATCCACTTCCACCCTGTCGTTGCTGCCGCCCTTGGAAAAATGGGCCGCCAGAGCCGCCGCTTCCTCAAAGGTGCGGTCGGGAAGCTCCTCTCCCCTTGCCTTTACGATCACATGGGAGCCGGGGATCCCTTTGGCGTGAAACCACCAGTCGCTGCCGGAAGCTACCTTAAAAGTCAATTCTTCATTCTGCAGATTGTTTTTCCCCACAAATATCTCGTAACCGTCGGAGGAAATATAGTGAAAAGGCGTACTGGTGATCCTCGGCTTCTTGCTATTTCCCTTGCGTTTAATATATCCTGCTTGGATCAGTTCCTCCTTGATCTGTACCAGATCTTCCTCTCCCCGGGCGATATCCAGCGCATTGCTGACAGATTCCAGATGCGCGATCTCCGCTCCGGTCTCTTTCAGCAGAGACACAAGCGCCTCCCGGGTACGCTTCAGCTTACTGTAACGATCAAAATACTTCTTTGCGTTTTCCTGAGGCGTAAGCTGCGGGTCCAAAGGGATGGAGACCATCTCCCCGGTATGATAATCCTCCGCATCCAGAGATCTGGCGCCTTCCTCCGCCAGATACCCGTAGGTGTGCAAAAGCTCCCCGTAAACCTTATATTTGTCCATTTTTTCGGTGTCTTTCATCTGCCTGCTCTGCAGATCATATTTTTTCACATTGCGCTCAAGAGCCGTCTGCACGATCTTCCTGAGATCCACAGAGCGCTGGCGAATACGGCTCTGCAGATTCCGCTCCCCGTAATAGGTCTGCAGCACCTTTGACATGCTCTCAAAGAAGACCGTTTCCAGATCTCCGTACTGCTTCAGGGGAACCGCGGAAAACTCCACCGGCTGCCGTCCGTCGTAAACGATGCAGGGAGAAAACGCCCCCGTCTTCACGTCCTCCATGATCCTGCAAAAACATCCGTAGAGACGCAGCCGTTCTCCCTCCTCCAGCGAGGAAAACGGATGATCGGATTCCAGAGACGCACGAAACAGGATCTCTTCTGCCATCACAGGACTGATCCCTGTAAACGTCTGGTAAAGCGCCTTTCCAAGAGGCATGGGTTTTGCCTCTAAAGCTCTGCAAAAATCTTCCAAAGAAACGGTCAGCGGAGAAAGCTTTTCCATGGTTTCCGGCACAAAATAATCTCTGCCCGGAAGCACTTCCCGGACAGAACTGATCTGTGCCGAAATATGCTTGATACTGTCGATAATTTTATCACTCTCGTCACAGAAGATCACATTGCTGTGCTTGCCCATGATCTCTATGCGAAGATGTTTCCTGCACAGATCTCCCATCTCGTTGCGATGCTCGATCTCAAAATCAATGATCCGCTCCAACCCCGGCTGTGTAACAGAAACGATCCGGCCGTTCTGGATATGCTTGCGAAGGAGCATACAGAAATTGGGAGCCGTGGCAGGACCGGCTTTTTTTTCATCTGTCAGATAGATAAGCGGAAGTCCCGCCCCGGCAGAAATCAGGAGAAGGAATTGTTCCTTCTCCTTTCTGACGGTGAGCAACAGCTCGTCCTTTTCCGGCTGTGCGATCTTATAAATTCTTCCCTCTGTCAGGCAACAGGACATCTCTTTTGTGAGAGCCGCAACTACAATGCCGTCAAATGCCATATCTGATCAATCCTTTATTCTGTGGCCGCAGGCGCCTCTGTCTGGCTATCCAGCATGGAGTCCGCGTCCTCTGCCGCTTCATTACCCAGATCATCCGCCACGTCGGTCAGTGTGGCTGTGAGCACAGCGTTGAAATCCTCGCCCAGATTGCTGATCCTCCAGCCGTCCTTTTTTCTGCTCTCAAAGGTGATGGTAGACTCTGTAAATTTATCTTCCATAGTCTCTGCTTTCTCGGAAAGGATCTCTTCCAGCACGCCCGCGATATCTTCCTCGCTGGCGTCCGCGCCCTGTTCCATGACCGTCTGCATTGCCCTTGAAAAATATTCGTTGATAGCGTCATTGTAAATATCAGCGGCGTCAAAGTACGTGATCTTTGCAGTCACTTTTGTGGTGCCACCCTCTTCCTTCACGTCACTGATCTCATAAGTCATTTTCGGCGCCGTGATATGAATGAATTCATCCCATGCGGGCACGGTCAGCATTTCCTTCACCCGCGCGCTCCACTCCGTATCGGTGGTGTATTTTTCCATCTCGTCAAAGTCCAGTTCCTTCGCAGCCTCCAAAAGCCCCTTGACGGACGCCTCAGCGGAATCCGCTACCGGTTTTTTACCGCAGCCGGCGGCAAGCAAAAGTACCCCGGCGCATACAGCCAACATTGCAACCTTAACTATCTTTTTCATGTCGTCCTCCATATTATTTTTCTTTTTATTCTTTATTTGAAAAGGCGCATGCCGCCCTGACAGCTGCCAGCCAGCCCTCATAAAGCCGGCTGCTTTGCTCCGCCGCCATTTTCGGCACAAATACATCCTGCACCTCATTCAACCCTGTCAGTTCTTCCAGATCCTTAAAATAGCCGACGGCAAGCCCCGCAAGGCAGGCCGCCCCAAGCGCCGTAGTCTCGCTGATCGCCGGACGTTGTACCGGCGCCTGCAGGATATCACTCTGAAACTGCATCAGCAGA
>CANQQN010000056.1 GCA_947625995.1 uncultured Lachnospiraceae bacterium | reverse complement strand
TGAGGATATTATACCATAGTTCTCCCCAAATGCAAAGGGGAAAGAAATAAATAGTACCGAAGACTGCGGCAGTTTACCTGTTTATGCGCAGCCTGCGGTACTTTTCTCACCTTTTATTTTTCCAGTATGAGCAGCCAGTCCGTATGGGTAAAGGTTCCCATGGGCTTTTTAAACTCCAGTTCCCCCGCGGTATCAAAGGTGCCGATATAGCTTTTCGTCCCGCTGACCGGATCCATCCAGTAAGCCCTCATCTGCGACAAGGGCAGCAGACCGCCCTTCACGGCGATATTCCTGCCGGTATAGCTGTAGAAGATGGCAAAATCCTTCCCTGCAAACGCGGAGATCCGCTGATACTTTTCGCCCTCCTCACAGGCCAGAAGCTGCTGGGCCGCTTCTCCGGTCTCCCATGCCACAGAGCGCATCAGCGCCGCAAGTTTCGCCATGTTATCGTTGCCAGAGCTATGGATAGCGTCCTTCCATGGGATAGAACAGCCGTAAGCCGCAGGGTCGTCTCCGCCCTTGTAAAACTGCATGATAGAGCCATGCCCATAGGTAAATCCGCAGGCGCCTGCCAGTACGGACCAGTAAGCAAACCGGCGCACATCATAATCCTGCCAGAAAGGCTGGGAGGGATCGTGAAGGCCCTGAGGAATATGCTCGTAAGAAGGCTCTCCGTCAAGCACCGGCTTGGGATTGCCGCATTCCTTTACTCTGTCGATATACCGCCAGCTATCCTCGCCGTAGTAATAACCCATGGTGGCGCTGTCGTCCCATTTCTTTAAGCTGACCTGATCGTAGCGGCGGTGTCCCGACTGGAACATATAAAAGTCGATCCACTCCGAATCCGGGAAATAGTCGCTTGTCACCGTGCGGCCAAAGGGATGGAAGGTCACCAGCTTATCAGGATTCAGTTCCTTTAACTTCCGGCCCATCAGTGTCCAGAAGTCAAAGCCGTCGCTGCCCTTGCAGTCTCCGCCGGTGATCCAGATGATGTTGGGCGCATCCTTGTAACGGTTTGCCAGAAAGGTAATATATTCCTCCACATTGTCTTCCCGAAGGTCCTTTGCCTTGTACCGTCCGCTCCAACAGGGAAGCAAGCCGCAGTACAGGCCAAGCGCCTCCGCCTTTTTCACCGTATAGTCCAGCGTCTCCCAGAAGCCCCCCGGCGTCAGGTTCGGCTTACACATATCATTGTCCAGAAACGCGTTCACGTGCTCCGCGTTTTCCGTGGGCCATTTGTGGGAAATGGTGATCTGAATCACATTGTAGCCCTTCTGGGCCCGGTTTTCCAGATAATCGGCGATCTCCTCCTTTGTACATTTACAAAGGAGCAGCCACGCCGTGTCTCCAAGCCAGAAAAAAGGCTTGTCGCCGTTCTGCATGTACTTTTTATTATCAGACACCCGCAGGGCGCCATACTCCCAAGGTTTCATACACTTTCCTCACTTTCCGATACTAAACTGTCAAATGTCCGGCTTCGCCGGCCGCTTGATCTCCTTCTTTTCCAGACTCCAAAATCCATATGCTTCGCATATGCCGTGCTTCGCACTCTCTGATTTTGTCGTTGGTGATCCCGGTGAGATCAAATGTCCGGCTTCGCCGGTCGCTTGATCTCCTTCTTTTCCAGACTCCAAAATCCATATGCTTCGCATATGCCGTGCTTCGCACTCTTTGATTTTGTCGTTGGTGATCCCGGTGAGATCAAATGTCCGGCTTCGCCGGCCGCTTGATCTCCTTCGGGATCACCACATGTCATATTTGAAGCCGTCCTGTACGGTTTCGTTGAAAGTCTTCGTTTCCTCCGGTTTTCCTTCTTTGGTGATGGTCACATTCCGGAAATGGATATCCTGCGCCATCTCACAACGAATGCCGAACCTTGACACAATATTCACGTCCTCAAAATAAAGGTCGTGGATCGGCAACTGTTTTAAGCCGTCCACCTGAATCGCCTGACCGCAGCCCTGACAGGTGATGTTCTTCATAACGATATTCTGAAACTCCGGTATGTCCTCCGGCACAATGGCGCTCTCATCCAACGCGCCGCTGTAGGCCATGGTAAACAGGATCGCCTGCTTGGGAATGTCGATCATGCGGATGCCGTCCAGCAGGATATCCTCCACCACGCCACCTCTTCCCAGCGTGCTCTTAAAACGGATCCCGATGTCCGTGCCCACAAAGGTACAGTTCTGCACCTTGATATTTCTCAGACCGCGGCTCATCTCACTGCCCGCCACGAAACCGCCGTGTCCATGATACACGATGCAGTCCCTGATGGTCACATATTCCGTAGGAACGGGAATCTTGCGGGCCGGCGCATTTTTTCCGGCCTTCATGCAGATGGCGTCGTCGCCCACATCAAAACGGGTATTGACGATATTCACATATCTGCAGGATTCCAGATCAAGACCGTCGCCGTTCTGGGCGTTCCATGGATTGCGGATAAACACATCCCTGATGGTTACATGCTCGCAGAACAGCGGATGCACATTCCATGCAGGGGAATTCTGGAAGGTAACGCCCTCAAGGAGTACCTTTTTGCACCCAACCAGACTTACAAGCACCGGACGGTAATAGTCAAAATACGGCTTCGCCCGCTCAAGGGCATTTTCTTCGTCGGGCTTAATATCCTTCGCCATATGCCCGTCATAAGAGGACTGTGAGGGGAACCATACCTCCCGCTCGCCTTCCCCCTTGGTCACGCCGCCTCTGGCAAGAAGCTGTTTCCACTGACTGTTCGTAGTCTTGGACCGCTTCATCAACCGCCACAGCTGTCCGTTTCCGTCAAAGGTGCCTTCGCCGGTAATGGCGATATTCTCCGCGTTTTGGGCGTTGATGGGAGAGGTGGCACGAATGCGGTCTTCTCCCTCATAGGAGGTTTTGATCAACGGATATTCTTCCTCATCGTGAGAGAAAAGAATGAACGCGCCGTTCTCTGTGTGCAGTTCCACATTAGAAAGCAGCGTGATAGGGCCTGTAAGCCAGACGCCCGCCGGGATCACCACCCTGCCGCCGCCTGCCTGATGTACCGCTTCCACCGCTTCTTTTATGGCTTTCGTGTTGGAGACCATGCCGCCCTCCACCGCTCCAAACTCTGTGATGCTTACACTGTGATCAGGAAATTCCGGAAGAATCACTTCCGGATAAACCATTTTTTCAAACTCTTGCATAGGCCAACCTCTTTTCTCTTAAATTTTATTCGCTCTCTTTTTTCTGCGCCATGATCCTATTCTGTTACAATTCGTACGCAAACCGCAGATTACTCTGCATCACCTGAGCCGTGATCCATGACGGATTCCACACCTGCATACCGCCCCGGTAATTGCAGATACATTTCAGGATCACCGGATACTTGATCTGAAAATAATTGGTATGGTAATAATGCTCTCCCTGCTCGCCCACAATGGTGTAACCGTATTCTCCTTCTTTGGTGCTGACGCCGTAGGTGAGGGCATTGCTCACATGACGGCCCATCTCCTCATAAAGAGGCTGCCCGGAATCCACACCGAACCGGTACATCTCATAAGAAGGGAAAAATACATCCAGATGATGATTCTGGACGCTGACGCCCGGCCACCCGGTAGTCTTAAACTTCATGGCGTAGCACTGAGAATTTTTCTGGAATCCGGTCTCCCAGAAAAACACAAAGGTCAAGATCCAGTCCGCCGCAATGGAGGCCCATTTTTTGAACCGCTCCTCCCTCGTGATGCGGTAAAGCTCCGCCGCCGTGGTAAAGAAGTAAATGCCCGCCTCCTTGTCCTCACACTTTGCATCCATGGTTGCTCTGGCAAATGGCCTGTCAAAGGTGCGCATATGCAGATCGTAGTAGACCTCATAGCGCTTTACCGCCCACGCCAGATAGGAGGGATTGGAGAAATATTCGCTGGCCTTCACAAGGGCCCATACGCAGGGCATACCTGCCGCATTTGTCATTTGCGACTCCACAGTGCCGTCCATATTCCAAGACATGGGATAGATCCCCTGATCCGTCAGCGACTGCTGAGAGGTAAGGAACCCGCAGGCATCCTGCACCGCCTGCTCCCAATGGGCAGGAACGGTCTGGTTGTAACTGCGGAGCAATTTCATGGTATCAATGAGATCGCAGAGGCTCTCCCCTTCGATCCGTGAAGAAACAGGCGCGGTGGGATCCTTCCAAGCGTTCCGCCATTCCTGCTTTTCTATCAGGTAATATCCCATGAACAGGCCGGGTTTTTTCTTGCTCTGCCCGTTCTTAACAAAGAAATCCACGGTCTCAACGGCCCGCCGGAAACGGGAGAGGTCGCCTTCCTTTAATCCCGCGGCACACTCACACCATGCAAGCTTGATCGCCTGTCCTGTCCAGCCATATAAAAAGTACTCCGGCCTTCTGGAGATATTTCCAAACTCATTGGCCGCGCCGAAGGTCATGTAGCCGCAGCAGTTCTCATCTTTATAGTAACGGGTATCCAGCACATTCTTTTTGTAGTCGATCATTTCTTTATGGGTATGCTGGGGGGTTGTCTGCGGTTTCAGAATATCATGGCCCATAGCGACCAGACTGCGGAAGCCTTTGCCCTCCTCACAGCTGCCAAACCCGATATAAAATGTTTTTGAGATCCCTTCATCGGGACGCACATACCGATAGCCGGTGAGGTAAGGCAGCGGCGTGCATCTGCCGCCGTAGACCACATCCTTCATTCCGTTGAACATCAAAGGTCCCGACAGGGCGGTGATCCGCTCTCCGTCTTCCTCCTTCACAACACCCAGCGACCAGTATTCCCTGTCATCCCCCGTCACAACCTGCGGCAGGGAAAGAAGCGTGACATAATAACGACCGCCGTCCTGCTCCCACTCTGCATTCACCGCAGGAATAGGAAGCCTGTGCTCCTCTACGATAATGCCCCCGCCTGTTTCTTCTCCAATATGCGGAACAATTCGCTCTGGATCCGCGCTTGGATTGTCATTATAGATCATGTGGGGAATGGTGATCTTGTTTTTGCCCTTTCCTGTACAGAACAGGGTGAATCCCCCCGCAAAGTCGCAGATCAGTTCCTGCGAGGTATTCACATAGGACACCGTCACCTTCAGCGCCTCTTTCGCGCCCTCAAACAGCAGGGAAGCCAGAATAGGGCCGTCCTGATAAGAAAGGCAGAGACTGTTTTCCTCTTCCTTCGCGTCGATCAGTTTCCAGTCATGGGCAGTAAAGTCCCAAGGCCGGCAGTCACTGCACATCAAAAGCATTTCTATCTTCTGGGAGAAGATCACTTTGCCATCGCAGTACAGAGAGAGTTCTTTGTTGTCAACTACCGCTTTATTTGCTCCAATCTGAAAAATCATAGCTTTCTCCATTTTTAATCTGTATTCTCTTTTTTCAAAGATCCGTCCGGTTTCTTCAATCTGTTTCCTTCCGCCGCCGGCGGCCTGCCTTCTGTCCTCACACACCGGACGTCAGATACTATATCCCAATACCTTTTCTATGGTATATTCTTCCGCCTCTTCCTCGGTCAACTGCCTGCGCTTTTCATGGCTGACCGCGCCGGGGCCTGTGTTGCCATATTCATAGAGCCTGTTTGTCTCCACCTGAAATCCGCCCATCTGCTTCCAGCCTGCCTCGGTGATCACGTCCCCAAGTTCACATTCCTTGAACACACAATTTCCAACATAATATGGGTCGGAAGCGGGATGCCATGGCCTTCCCAGAAACATGGTGCCCGGCGCGAAATTCCCGGTGATCCTGCATTTCAGGAACAAAAAGCCATACTTCTGGTGGAGGGGCGTGCTGGGCGCCGCAATGTAGCCTTTCCGGCCGGTATCCTCCGGCGTAGGGTTTTTGCAGTAGATCTCACATTCATGGAACACAGCCCTTGCGCCGCCAAAAATAAAGTCCACGTCACCGTCAATATAGCAATGTTCATAATACTGGGAGCCGTCCCGGGCATACAGGGTATCCTGCCCTCCGGTAAACCGGCAGTTTCTGTAAATATGGTGCTCGCCGGACGCGTACAGGGCCAGCGCCTGCCTGCCACCTGCGCCGCTGACGCCATCGTAGCTGTTCTCAAAGGTAATATTTTCCGCGGTAAAATAATTTGCATACACATTCACTGTGCCTGTACGGAAGGTGGTGGTCACATCGCCGTTTTCCCATGTCATCCCCGCATAGTAACCGTTGGTGATAACAGTATCCTTTGCATCCTCTCCCATCAGAGTAATGCAGGGCTTGCTGCCGGAAACGATCACACGCTCCTTGTAGACACCCGGCGCAAGCCGGATCACGGTAGGCACCTGATTGTTTTCCCCTACGGCGTCCACAGCCGCCTGAATGGTGGGATAGTCTCCGCTGCCATTAGGTTTTATGTAAATATAAGCTGTCTGAGGCAGCTCCGGAATGTTATAATGTTTCATAATCACTACCTTCCTTTCAAAAAGAACTTGTAATTTTGTGCTATTTAGGTGTATAATGTGCTTACACGTTCTGGTCAGTCGGAAGCAGTTCCTGCAATAAATCGCAGACTGTCTGACTGATCTGACCAAAACCCGGTAAAAGCCTATCACAATTCGTAAAAATATAGAAAGGGTGTTTCCTATGACTCCTTCTGTCACGCAATATTTTCATGCGCCGCCCGAAAAGTATCAGAATTCCGATATCTATGTTACATGGGCCGGCCACCGATACTGCGAACCCACCCACAATGTGGGTCCCCGGATCATGGATTCCTATAAACTGGTGTTTGTCATTAACGGTAAAGGCTTCGTGGAGTTTGGCAACGAAAAAGCCATGCCTGCGGAGCAGGGCGATCTGATGGTGATCTTTCCCAAGCAGCGCCATCATTACTACGCCAATCCCGACGATCCGTGGGAACTGATGTGGGTATGCATGAACGGAGAATACTGTTCTGCCATCCTGCAGGACATCGGCATCAACGGGGAGCAGCATATCATTCACAACGCGCTGACTCCGGCTATCCAGCGGACCTTGCTGACCATCATCAATTCTCTTGGTTATACGGACGATTCCCTTCGTCTGGTCGCCACCGGGAATCTGTACATACTGTTTTCTTACCTGATGCAGATCACCAGCAAGCAGAAGAAGATCACGGATCAGTATCGTCAGGACGCCGCCGTATACAAGGCCGTCCGCTTCATCGAAGAAAACTATCATCTGGATCTGGATGTCAACACTCTGTGCCGCCATGTAAATTACAGCCGCAGCTATCTTTCCAGAATCTTTAAGGCTGAGACCGGGATGACTATCCCGGAATACGCCAATAAGATCCGCATCCAGCACGCCAAGACGCTGCTTGCGGATACAAGGATCCCCATGCGGGAGGTGGCCACCTCCGTAGGCATCAACGATCCCTTTTACTTTTCAAAGATATTCAAAGCGCTTTCCGGTCAGTCGCCAAGCAGCTACCGAAATGAACATTCCAATTCCGGCGGAGATTCCCATTAAAGGGGAATCTCCACTTTTTTCAGCCCTGTTGCGCTGCTTACCACCGTTCCGTCAACCGTCACCGTAAAGGCGTCGTCCTTTGCATATGCGATCTCAAATATTTTACCGCGGATCTGCAGATTTTTCAATGAGAAATGGGAAAGTCCAATATCCAGCGGGTCAATGACCACACTGTTCTCCCGAATCTCCACACCTGCCACATAGGAAACGATCAGATCATTAAAATAGGAATGATTGTAATCCGGTTCGTCGCTTAAATTTTCCCCGGTTTCCGCGTGGTACTGTTCTACAAGATACGGCTCTTCAAAATTACCGTTGCGGTAATGCTGGTACGCGTATTTCCGCAGGAATTCTCCAAATTGTCCGTCATAGCAGTGGCCGTGTATTTTGCTCTGCCGTCCTACCGCCTCCAGCGCGATCCCGTTTGTATAGGGCCATGAGGGACCGTCCCACATACAGCTGTCCCTGCCCTTCATCACGCCCATCCAGCCGCCGTGAGCCGCGTAAGCCGGGCAATCCTTTGCCACCGTGGAAAACACGGAGCCGGTATTGAAATAAGCAGGATCGAACAGCTTCTCCAGCCCCTCCAGCCTGTCGTCATCTGCGATGTCCGCCCAGTAAGGGTAGATGCCCACGATATTTTTTACCATTGCCTTCTCATCGGTCTCATGGTGCAGATCATAATAAAACTTTGTCTTTTCATCCCATGTCTTCTCATTGATCTGGGCGGCCAGCGTGTTCGCCATTTCTTTATATACAGAAGCCTCCGGGTCGTCCACTGCCTCCATCATCAGGGCAAGGCCTTTGATATTCAGATAATGATAGACGCTGGTATCCAGACGTTTCAAAGGCGTGATCTTTGATTTATCCTTGTAGTTGGCGGGAAATTCTGAAAAATACCAGAAGCTGGGTTGGCATTCTTTTCCCGTTCGCGCATGCTTCACCTCGATCTGCATCAGGTCATTCTTCGCCCCGTACACTTTTGTGTTGGCGTCCACTGCCCGTTTCGCGTCGGGAATGATCTCTTTTAAAAATTCCTTATCTCCGTCTACCAGATACATCCGGTAAATGGCCCAGATCAGGAAATTGGCGAAACCGCTGCCCTTGTGGTTGGTAAAGGCGGACTGCAGCACGCCGTTGTCATCGTAAATGGAAAGGTTGCCCCGGATAAACTCGTGAAGGAGCTCTTTGTCCGGGCACCAGCGGTAATCGGTCATCTGCAGGGGCGTCGACAGGTTGATCAGTCTGGAAAACTCCCAGCCGCCTACCTTCAGCGGGGTGTCCTTGGACGTCTTGTGAGCTCTGCCCTCATAAACCGTCGGGTGCTTCAGATAACCAAAATCCGGCTTGCTGGTGGCATTCCGCAGAATGTACCACCGATACCACCATGTCTTGTCAAGAAGCGGGTCGCTGGAGGAAAAATCAGGCACAGTCTCAAAAAACGCCTGATAAGCTTTCACGCTTTCTTCGGCATATGCCTCCGGCGTCTGGCCGGTCCGGAAAAACGCGTCCAGCTTTGCGGTAATGCTCTCCTTCGTCTCTGTCTCCAGATTGCCCGCCGCTGCCGCCGCAACAAAGGCAACCGTCTCCCCCGGCGCAACAGTGATCTGATCGTCCGCAAACTGCCAGCCTGCACAGACGCCCACCCGGTAATCCCGGAGAGGCTCCGGCATCTGGAAGAACGTGTAAGCGCCGGACCGGGTGATGATACAGCCGGCAGGCTCAACCCGAAGTGTCAGCGTCATGGGACTGTCGCCCTTGTTGGTCCACTGCTGCCTGCAGAACGCCACATCATTGGCATTCAGGTGTTTTGTCTCAAAAAACGCCACCTTCTCATCCTCATACTCCATCTGCAGATGGCTGGGATACCAGACCGTTTTCGCCAGCACCATATTCATGGGACTGCTGCAGACAACCTCAAAGAGCATATCCAGATTTACTTTGTGAATAAAATCAATGTTGCCGCAAAATCCCGGCTTTCTGTCCAAACAATCCACAAAAAGCCTGTCGGCCACCGGCCCGAACAAAAGCTTTCCCGGATATGCCCGCAGCATCCGGTTTTTTGTGGCCAGCCTGTCATCAATGGTGAGCTTTCCCATCATCTCAACCCCTTTCTCCTGTGATCAATATACTTCAGGCCTCTTTAAGATACCTGTCTTTTTTAACTGATACTCTTCGCTGTAACTGTCTCCGCCTGTGCGCCATGCATCGGGCCCGAACCATGTGGTATTCTCATTACAATTGTGCAGTGTGCCAAATGTATTGATGCGGTTTCCGAACAAAGTCAGCGTGACCTTGTGTTTTCCTTGGGAAAGTCCTTTCTTTTCAAAGCGGTAGGGGGCGAACGCAATGGTCCCCTCCCGTTTGCCGTCTACGGATACCCCGATCAGGGCGCCCCGATAGTAAGATGTGCGGACGGCAAAATCACCGTTCGGCATATCCACTGTCAGGTGATAGTCCACATTACCGCCGTAGAAGGGCAAGCCCTGATGGGCGATATCCCCAAAAGCAAGGGTTTGCGGCATTTCTGTGAGCACATAGCCGTCTCCTGACACCCGCACTCCAAAATCTCCCAGCAGGAACGCGTTTTCTACATTGGCGTTCTCACCGAAGGGAAGGACGATACAGAGCGTATTCAGTCCTTTCTTTATGGGCGGCAGCTTCACCGTTTTGATCTTTGTGTCCACATACCAGCCCACAGCCTCCATTCGCACCGACTGCCCGTTTAAAACCGCCTCTGCCCGCTCCGCCTGCTCCAAAGCAAGGAGAGGGGCGGCGATCTCTGTTTCGCTTTCAATGGTAAATCTTAACGTCAGTTTTTGATTCATGGGCGGCTTTTCACTGACCCACGGCTGCGCCATTTTTCCGCCCTGAGGCGCATAGCCGTATTCTTCCCGCAGCGTCTGCCCGATACGGAGCACCTCCTTGGCAGGACGGTAAGGGCCGTCGTCCACCTTATACTGCGCCATATCCAGCACTGCCACATTTGGTTCCGACAGGGTAAAGGGCACCTCGCGC
>CANQQN010000055.1 GCA_947625995.1 uncultured Lachnospiraceae bacterium | reverse complement strand
GACGTGCTGGAAAAGCGCTGGGACATGTGTATGTGCTTCTGGCCGTGATCCTTGGGTTTGTTTTGTTCAACGCAGGCAGCCTGTCGCAGGCGGCAGGGGATCTTCAGGGCATGTTTGCTTTTGGCAGACTGCCCTTTGCCTCGGCGGAGACGGTCTATTATCTGCGGTCCTACGGCATTGTCCTGCTTCTTGGCGCTTTTGGGGCCACGCCGCTGCCAAAAAGGATCCGGGAAGCCCTCGGACGCGGCAGGCGGATGCGGGCGGCTTTGGATTTTGCGGAACCGGTGGCGCTTGTATGCCTGCTTTTGCTCACAACGGCATTTTTGGTGGACGGATCTTTTAATCCGTTTTTATACTTTCGATTTTAGGAGGCGCCGATGAACGACAGATGCAAACAGATTCTGACCATTGTGCTGGCGGCGGGCGTCCTCTTCGGAGTCGCGGCGTTCCAAATGATATCGCCGGTTCGGCAGTATTCTCTCAGCGAACGCCGGACGTTGGCCCGGCCGCCGAAGCTGTCTGTGGAAGAACTTGCTTCCGGGAAATTTATACGGGAGTTTGATATCTATGCCATGGATCAGTTTCCTTTGCGGGATCAGTTCCGCAGCCTGAAGGCTTATTCCGCCCGGTATCTGCTGGGCCTAAGAGACAATAACGGCATTTACGCAATGGGAAACAGGCTGTCCAAACTGGAATATCCCATGAAAGCATCCATGATCGACCATGCGGCGGCCCGGTTCCGTCATATTTATGACACTTATCTGTCCGGCGGGGACGGCTTTGGTCGAAATTGCCGGGTATATCTGTCTGTGATCCCGGATAAGAATTATTTTCTTGCGCCTCTTGGAGGCTATCCCATGCTGGACTATGAAGCCCTTGTAGACAATCTGCGGGAACAGATGGCGTTTGCTTCCTATATCGATATTTTTGACGCGCTTTCTCTGGAGGACTATTATGAGACCGATCCCCATTGGAGACAGGAGTGTCTGTCGGATGTGGCGGCTTCTCTGGCGGAGGGGATGGGCGCAAAGCTTACGGACGTCTTTGCGGAACATGCCCTTGCGGCTCCTTTTTACGGCGCTTATTGTGGGCAATCCGCGCTGCGTCTGCGGCCGGACACCATTCGTTATCTGACAAGCGGCCTGCTGGACGCCTGCACGGTCACAAGCTATGATACCGGTGCGCCCCGGCAGGCGGCAATGTACGATATGGAAAAGGCGGCCGGACGTGATCCCTATGAAATGTTTTTGTCCGGCTCCGATGCCCTGCTGGTCATAGAGAATCCGGAGGCCTCCACAGAGAAGGAATTGGTCATCTTCCGGGACTCCTTTGCCAGCAGTCTGGCTCCGCTGCTTGTGTCCGGCTATAGAAAGATCACGCTGGTGGATCTGCGGTATATTTCCGGCGATATGATCGGAAATTTCATTGATTTTAAGGATCAGGACGTGCTGTTCCTCTACAGTACGCTGATATTGAACAACAGTCTGTCTCTGAAGTAGCAGGCATCATTTCCCTGTCGAAAAATCAGGAAAATAGATTGTATTCTCCCGATAATTACTATATAATGCTTTTTAGTAATGGTAAAAGGGGAAATAAAGTGTTATGTTTACGAGAGAGGATACAAGAGCAATGAAAGGGTTCGCGGTCGTACTGATGTTGTTTCATCATCTGGCCGCTTTTTCTCAGCGCTGGCCGGTTGGGTTCGAGGGCTTCAAATCTCCGGTCAGATCTTTTGTGGAGGACGGTTATCTGACTGCATTCGCCATTTCCGCAAAGCTGTGTGTGCCCATGTTCTTCTTTTTGGGAGGATACGGACTGTATAAGCGCAGGCAGTCCGGCAAGTTCAGCTTTCTGGATTCGACGATCTCATTATATAAGAAATATTGGAAAGTTTTTGTGATCTTTGTGCCGGTCGCGCTGATTTTCTTTGCCAGAAGCGGCGCCGGTATCAACGAGCTTTGTACCAGATATGTATTTGATACAAAAAAGGATATGGTGACGGCTATCGTCTCCAACCTGACCGGATATTCCAGTTCATTGAACAGTGAATGGTGGTTTTTGTCCACTTATATCTGCGTCACATTGTCGGGATGCCTGTTCTGTGAAGCCATAAAGAAGCATAACAGTTTTCTGAAAGACATGTTTCTTGTGTTTGTGGCGGATATTCTGATTCGGAATATTTTTCCCGGTCTGGCGGCGATGGAAGCCTTTCAAAGTCTGGGGAGCAACTTCTTCTACAAGAATTTTTTCAGCATGCTCAATTATGCCAGCGCGTTTTTCTGTGGTATCGTATTTGCAAAGCATGACGGGCTTGTGAAAATAAAAAACAGAGTGGATCAAACCGGCTTCGGCGGTCTGCTGTGCGTGGCCGGATGTTTCGTGGTCTTCTGGTCCAGAGTATTTGTAGCCAGCGACGCGCTGGATATTCTCTATATGCCTCTTCTGTCTGCGTTTTTGTCAGGATTCGCTGACAGAGTGGCGTCGGTAAGGAAGGTCTTTGCGTTTTTAGGCCGGCACAGCCTGAACATATGGCTGATACATACTTTTTACTGTTATTATTTCCTCGAGGTCACAAAGATCGTATATTACACCCAGAACGTGTGGATCGATCTTCTGGTGCTGCTGCTCCTGTCCCTTGCGTCTTCTCTGGTGCTGGAATTCTTCTATACATATCTGGGGAAAGCATGGGGTAAGATCAAAGAAAGGATTCAAAAAAAGGATATTGAAGAAATTCAGGGGTTGACAGAAACGCAAGAATAATATATAGTAAACCTACGTAAATTATAAGTATTATCAAAGGAGCATACTTTATCATGACAAAAACAAAAAAAATCGTACTTTCTGCATTGTTTGCCGCGCTGACCTGTGTGGCTACCATGGTGATCCGCATTCCCACGCCGGGAACCGGCGGCTATATACATCCCGGAGACGCGATTGTGATCCTGTCCGGCGTTTTTCTCGGACCACTGTACGGCGCCCTTGCTGCCGGGATCGGTTCCGCACTGTCTGACCTGCTGGGCGGATATTTTATCTATGTACCCATTACGCTGGTCATCAAAGGGGCAAGCGCTTTTTTGGCAGGCTATGCCTTTGGCGCCCTGAAAAACAGGATCACCCGTCCGATCTTTCGCGTGGCTATAGGCGGCGTGATCAATATGATACTGGTTGCTGTCGGATATTTTGTGTGTGAGATTCCGCTGTACAGCTTCGCGGCCGCAGCCGCCAGCGTACCTTCCAATTTGGTGCAGGGGATTGGCGGGCTGGCCATTTCTCTGGTCTTATATCCGGCTTTGGCAGCGATCCCCGATTTTCGGGTCACAGCGCCGGAAGATTACAGGAATTCTACCCGTCCGTCCTCCAGATGATACATGGCGCCCACTACCTGAAGGCCATGAGCTTCTTCACGCCGGATGTCAAGGCTGTTTTCGATGATGGAGACGCTCCTGCGCACATTCAGGCAGCAGGCCCGGTAATCATCCTTCTCGTTGCCGATGGCCAGACGGATCTCGTCGGTGATGAATTTTATGTATCCTTCCGGGTCATGATTAATGGCGGCGTCTACCGCGCCGCAGTGGTTATGTCCGAGCACTACCACCAGACGGCTGCCCAGATGTCCGGCGGCGTATTCGATGCTGCCAAGCTGATGGTCGTCGATCACGTTGCCTGCCACACGGATTACGAACAGATCGCCGATTCCCGCCATAAATATACTTTCGGGAATGACGCGGGAATCAGAGCAGGTGACGATAATGGCGTAGGGCTGCTGCCCGTCGCGACAGGTTTTTTCGCGGATCGCCGGAGAAATATCGCCGGCTCCCACAGAAGACTGCATGTAGGCAAGATTGCCTGCCTGCAGTTTTTTTAATGCCGCGCCGGCAGACAGTGCGCCGGAAGTATGCGCGTTGGTAGGTTGGTTTTCATTTGTACCTTTCATATAGAGGCCGCCTTTCTGTCTGGATCTGATGCCCCTTGGGGAGCTTTGCCCTGCAGGGGAGGGAACGCCACCTATGGAAATTCAGTATGGAGATAAAACGTTCCTAATAGATTATAGCCCAAGTGATCTGCGCTTGCAAGAAGGAATGGGGACAGATCGGTTTCCGTGTGCCGGACAACCTGTACGCGGATCGCAAACAATGCCAATGAGAAAAATTTCAGGAAATGGATACTTGTAGAATAAAGAAAAAACTGTATAATTGTATGTAATAGAAAGAGTAAGTGAAGAGACCGTTGCAGGGTTCGTAAACGGTTTTGAAGATTCATGACACTGACTGGAGGAAGCTATGGTAAAGATCATTGCGGACAGTACTTGCGACTTGTCTGAAGAATTAGTAAAAAGATACGATATTTCGATTTTGCCGCTGCATATTTTGCTGGGTGAACGGGAATATGAGGATGGGGTTACGCTTACGCCGGAGGAGATCTACCGGTGGGCTGAGGAGCAGAAAGCTACGCCGAAAACGTCGGCGCCGTCCATCGACCGTGCGGTTGAGATCTTTCAACCCTTTCTGGAGGCCGGCAGGCAGATCGTCTGCTTTTCCATTTCGGGCACAATGTCCGCGTCGGGAAATGTGATGAAGCTGGCGGCGCAGAAGCTGGGCGCGGAGGAGCAGGTTACGGTCATCGATTCGGAGAATCTGTCTACCGGGATCGGTCTTCTGGTGGTAAAAGCGGCCATATTGGCACAGGAGGGAAAAACCGCCGGGGAGATCGCGGACATTGTAGAGGCCCTGCGGCCCAAAGTGCGGGCAAGCTTTGTGGTGGACACGCTGCTTTATCTATACAGAGGCGGCAGATGCAGCGGTCTTTCCGCACTGGCAGGCAGCGCCCTGAAGCTTCATCCGAAGATCGAGGTGAAGGACGGGGAGATGGGTGCTTCCAAAAAATATAGGGGCAGTCTGGATAAGGTGATCCTGCACTATGTCGAGGATATGGAAGAATCGCTGAAGCATGCGGATCCTTCGCGGGTGTTTATCACCCATTCAGGTTGCCGCAGGGAAGTGGTGCAGAAGGTTTACGATTATCTGGAGAGCCTGCATATTTTTGATGAGATCTTAGAAACACGGGCTGGAGGTGTGGTATCCAGCCATTGTGGCCCGGGTACGCTGGGCGTGTTGTTCATAGAAAATGAAAACGGAAGCGCCGGCTTGTCGTGACAGCGTGTAAAAACAGATAGGGAAGGGATCCTATGAAAGAAAGATTATTTTTTGAAAACGATTACGCGGAAGGTGCCCATGAAAAGATCTTGCAGCGCCTTGCGCAGACAAATGAGGAACAACTGCCGGGTTACGGAAGTGACGGTTACTGCAGCCGGGCGGCGGAGAAGATACGGGCGGCCTGTGGGTGTCCCGAAGGGCAGGTTATGTTTCTGGTGGGCGGCACCCAGACAAACGCGGTGGTCATCGACGCCATGTTAAAATCTTATGAGGGCGTGGTATCCCCGCAGACCGGACATGTAAATCAGCATGAAGCCGGAGCGATCGAGTATACCGGCCACAAAGTGCTTTCGCTTCCCCAGCACGAGGGAAAGATAGCCGCGGAAGAACTGGAGACGTTTCTGCAGGGCTTCTGGCAGGATGAAAACCATGAGCATATGGTGTTTCCGGGCATGGTCTACATCTCTCATCCCACCGAGTACGGCACGCTTTACAGCAGAGCAGAACTGGAAAAGCTGTCCGAGATCTGCGGCAGGTTCCATATCCCGCTGTACATGGACGGCGCCCGTCTTGGCTATGGCCTTATGAGCCCGGAAACAGACGTGACGCTGTCGGATATTGCCCGGTGCTGCGACGTGTTTTATATCGGCGGCACCAAGGTGGGCGCGCTGTGCGGAGAAGCGGTGGTGTTCCCCAAAAACAATATGCCGCCCCATTTTCTTACGGTAGTCAAGCAGCACGGGGCGCTGTTGGCAAAGGGCCGTCTTCTTGGACTGCAGTTTGATGTATTGTTTACAGACGACCTTTATTTTCAGATCAGCAGTCATGCCATCCGGATGGCGGAACTTCTGAAGGAGGGCTTCCGCAGAAAGGGATATTCCTTTTTTCTGGATTCTCCCACAAACCAGCAGTTTATCATTCTGGAAAATTCCAAAATGGAGGAACTGAAAAAAGAAGTGGTCTTTAGTTTTTGGGAGAAGCTTGATGAAAGTCATACGGTTGTAAGGTTCGCCACAAGCTGGGCCACAAAGGAAGAGGAGATCCACAGGCTTGTGGAGTTGCTCTGATGTTTTGCGGGAGCGGCCAGAAAGTAACAAAAATTGCCACAACATAGAAAAACATAGAAAAACCGGAAAATGATTGTGGCTTTTTAAAAATGGGTATGCTATACTGTACAGGAAAGCAATGATTTCTGTTGCCGGAGATAAAAGAAAGGCGGTATGTGTGATGAAATATGTATGTGAAGTTTGCGGCTGGGAATATGACGAGGAGGCAGGTTATCCTGAGGGCGGCATTGAACCCGGCACAAAATGGGAAGACATTCCCGAAGATTTTGAATGCCCTCTCTGCGGGGTAGGCAAGGACCAGTTTGCCACAGCAGAATAAAGATTGTGAGTGGAAAAAGGCGCTGCAAGAATTTTCTGTGGCGCTTTTTTTGTGCAATAGGAAAATGCGCAAGCCAAGTGAATGGACGGCGAAGTGTCGCCGCCGATCGACACTTTTTTGTATATTGTCAAAAACATAATTTTATGTTTACAAAATCTGAAAAGTAATGTATACTATATACAATAAGAATACAATCACAAAAGATAGCGCTGGAAGCGGAAGTAGGCTGCCGGCGCTATTTGTTTGCAAAAAGGAGGAACTTCTATGTACAGAAATGTACGCTCGGCAACGGTGATCGGTCTGTCCTGCCGGATGATCAATGTGGAGGCGGACATAAGCGACGGTATGCCTTTGTTTGACATGGTAGGTTTTCTTGGCTGCGAGGTGCGGGAAGCGAAAGAGCGGGTGCGGACGGCCCTTCGCAATTGCGGCATGCCGC
This sequence comes from uncultured Lachnospiraceae bacterium, assembly GCA_947625995.1. Taxonomy (GTDB): domain Bacteria; phylum Bacillota; class Clostridia; order Lachnospirales; family Lachnospiraceae; genus CANQUC01. The sequence goes on along the minus strand of CANQQN010000055.1, from coordinate 3,534 downwards.
TTCCGCCAAAACGGATCACCGTGAATCTCTCTCCGGCAGATGTAAAAAAAGAGGGGGCGGCCTTTGACCTGCCCATTGCGATTGCAGTCCTCAGCGGACTTGGGCGTATTCCTGAGGAAGCTCTTTTTGACACGCTGTTCATCGGGGAACTGAGTCTTAACGGTAAAGTGCGCCCTGTGAAAGGAATCCTGCCAATCGTTATGGCGGCAAAGGAGGCGGGGATATGCCGCTGCATATTGCCGAAACAAAATGTAAAGGAAGGAAAACTGGTTCACGGCGTCCTTTGTATCGGAGTGGAGACGCTGACAGAGACAATGGAAGTGCTGACAGGGAAAAAAACAGAGGCGGTTGAGGAAACGGAGGACCTTTCGGAGAAAATTGAAAATGAGAAGGCCTATGAGGAAGATTTCGGCGAGCTTCTTGGTCAGGAGAGCGTGAAAAGGGGCGCAGAGATCGCGGCAGCCGGTTTTCACAATCTTTTGCTGATCGGCCCGCCCGGAGCCGGGAAAACGATGATCGCCCGCAGGATCCCCACCATACTGCCGCCTTTAGATTATGAAGAAAGTCTGGAGATCACAAAAATCTACAGTGTGGCCGGGTTACTGCCGGCAGATCATCCGCTGATCACACGGCGCCCTTTTCGATTTCCCCATCATACCATTACCGCCACGGCGCTTACGGGAGGCGGACGGTATCCGCGTCCGGGGGAGATCAGTCTGGCCAGCCGGGGCGTGCTGTTTCTGGATGAACTGACAGAATTTCAGAAGACGACGCTGGATCTGATGCGGCAGCCTCTGGAGGACAAGCAGATCGTGATCTCCAGACTGGAAGGGACTTTTACCTATCCTGCGGATTTTATGCTGGTGGCAGCTATGAATCCCTGCAAGTGCGGGTATTTTCCGGACAGGACGCGGTGTACCTGCACCATGCGGGAGATCAACAGTTATCTGGGAAAGATCAGCCAGCCGCTGTTAGACCGGCTGGATCTCTGCGTGGAGACGCCCAGACTGGATTATCGCCAATTGGTAAAAAGCGGGGGAGGGGAATCCTCGGCGGATATCAGAAGGCGGGTGATCAAGGCGAAAAAAATGCAGGAAAAGCGCTATGCGGACGCCCCGTACAGCTTCAATTCCGAACTGCCGGCCGGCGCAGTCAAAAAATACTGTCCGCTTGGGAGCAGACAGGAAAAGCTGTTGAACAGCGCTTTTGAAAAGCTGAATTTAAGCGCCCGCGCCTACCATAAGATCATCAAGGTGGCCCGCACCATTGCGGATCTGGAGGGCGCGGACCAGATCGACGAACAGCATCTTGCGGAGGCTGTAGGGTATCGCAGCATTGACAAGAAGTACTGGACATAAAAGAAAGGAATCTTACATATGAAATATGAATACTGGCTGAACCATCTGCAAAATATAGGGATCGGGCCGGGAAAGCGCCGCCTGTTAAAACAGATCTTCGGGACAGCGGAGGAGATATACAGGCAGCCGGACGCAGCCCTGAAAAAGATCCCGTCCATGCACAGGAGTATAAAAGAAGAACAAATACAGAAAATAATCGAAAGCAGGAAAGCATGGGATCTGGAGAGCTATTACCGGTTGGAGGAGAAGCAGGTCTCATTTGTGACGGAGGACCATCCGCTGTTTCCGAAACGGCTGCGGATGCTTCCAGACGGACCTGACAGCCTTTTTTGCAAGGGCGTGCTGCCGGCGGACGAGAGACCCTCCGCGGCCATTGTAGGCGCAAGGGCATGCAGCAATTACGGAAAGGAGATCGCCCTGCATTTTGCAAAAGAACTGGCTTCCTGTGGCGTACAGGTGGTCAGCGGTCTGGCATACGGGATCGACGGATACGCTCATCAGGGGGCGCTGGATGCAGACGGCGCCACGTTCGGCGTTCTTGGCTGCGGCGTAGATATTTGTTATCCGAGAGCGCATATCCGGCTGTATACGGACATACAAAAAAAGGGAGGCATCCTTTCGGAATTTCCTCTGGGGACAAAGCCTTTTCCCCAGAATTTCCCTCAGAGAAACCGCATCATCAGCGGATTGTCGGATTTTTTGCTGGTGGTGGAGGCAAAAGAAAAGAGCGGATCTTTGATCACGGCGGAGCATGCTTTGGAGCAGGGAAAGGATGTTTACGCGGTGCCCGGGCGGATAGGGGACATCAACAGCGCAGGCTGCAACCGGCTGATCGCGCAGGGAGCCGGCATTGCGTTTTCCGTGGAAGATCTGAAAAAAGAGATGGGCCTGTTCTGTGAAAAAAAGACGAATATTTCAAAAAGCACAAAATTATCACTTGTCACAGAAGAAAAATTGGTGTATAGTTGTCTCGATTTGCAGCCCAAAAGCCTGAATGAGATCGTGGAGGCGGCAGGCCTTCCGGTGTCGCAGGTATTGTCCGCGCTGCTATCGTTACAATTAAAAGGATATATCACAGAGGCCAAGCGGTCACATTACTGTCTGACTGCAGGCTCTCTGCCGTAAAAAAAGGAGATTTTGTCAATGGCAAGAAATCTTGTGATCGTGGAATCACCGGCAAAAGTGAAGACAATCAAGAAATTTTTAGGTTCCAGTTATGTGGTGGCGGCGTCAAACGGACATGTGCGCGACCTTCCCAAAAGTCAGTTGGGCATTGACGTGGAACATGGGTTTGAACCGAAATATATAACGATCAGGGGAAAGGGGGAGCTTCTGGCAGGGCTTCGTAAGGAAGTAAAAAAAGCCGATAAGATCTATCTGGCAACGGACCCCGACCGGGAAGGAGAAGCGATTTCCTGGCATTTGTACCATACGCTGAAGCTTGAAGACAAAAAGGTTTACCGGATCACTTTCAATGAGATCACCAAAAATGCGGTAAAAGCATCGATCAAAAACGCCCGGGAGATCAACATGGATCTTGTGGACGCCCAACAGGCCCGCCGTGTTCTGGACCGTATGGTCGGTTACCGGATCAGCCCCCTGCTCTGGAAAAAGATCAAGCGGGGCTTAAGCGCGGGACGGGTACAGTCAGTAGCGCTGCGGATCATCTGCGACAGGGAGGAGGAGATCAACTCCTTTATTCCGGAAGAATACTGGTCTTTAGACGCCCTTTTGGTGCCGGAGAGCGGCAAGCGCACCCTGACGGCAAAATTTTACGGCAAAGACAAAGAAAAGATTTCCATACAGTCAAGAGAACAGATGGACGAGATCCTTGCCGGATTGAAAAACAAGACCTACACGGTAACGGAAGTGAAAAACGGAGAGCGCACGAAAAAGGCGCCGGTTCCTTTTACTACCAGTACCCTGCAGCAGGAGGCGTCCAAGCAGTTGAATTTTGCCACTCAAAAGACTATGCGGATCGCCCAGCAATTGTATGAAGGAATCGATATCAAGGGCAACGGTACCGTGGGTGTAATCACTTACCTGCGTACGGATTCCACCCGTGTGTCCGCGGAGGCTTCAGAGGCGGCTAAGGAGTATATCGCCGCCCAATACGGAAAAGAGTATGTTTCCGGGACGGGCAGCAGCGGAAGCGATTGTGCGGCATCGGCTTTTT
>CANQQN010000054.1 GCA_947625995.1 uncultured Lachnospiraceae bacterium | reverse complement strand
GTTCTCCCGGTCAGCGGCGGTGGTGGTGATGGCGGGGATCGGACGGCGGTGTATATTTCCCACCGGCTTTCCAGCACCCGGTTCTGCCACAAGATCGCCCTGTTTGAGGACGGCCGTATCACGGAGTACGGCGCCCATGAAGAACTGATGGCACAGAAGGGCCATTACGCGGAATTGTTTGGCGTACAGGCCCGGTACTATCAGGAAGAAGGAGGGGAAGCGTCATGAGCAAAAAGGAAAAGAAGGAAGAAAAGATCTCTTTGCGGCAGCGGCTGGGCGTGCTGGGCTATTATCTGGCTATGGCGTACAGAGAAAAGCCGACGGCGGTATTCTGGTATGCTTTCGGGATTATTCCCACCTCTGTGGAGCCTTTTATCACCATTATTTTTCCCAAACTGATCATAGACGAGCTGGTAGGCGGCAGGCGGATCCCGTATCTGATCCTGTGGGTGGCGCTGCTGGCAGGACTTCGGACCTTCGTCCGGTATGTGGACCGGTTTGTGTTTTACAAAAAAACCATGGCGTCCGAGTATTTCTATCTTTTCATGGAGCGGCAGTTTTCCGAAAAGATCATGCGGGTAAAATTTGCCTGTACGGAGAATCCAAAGGATATGGATCAGAGCCAGAAGAGCTTAAACGGGTACTATTACAGCGGCGGCATCCCTACCCTGCTGGATGAACTGACGACGGTGATCGCTTCTGTCTTTACCATGGCCGGCGTAGTGGGCATCATTTTCACCGCCTCGCCGCTGCTTCTTGTGCTGGCGGTTCTGGTGGTGGTCGCCAGCCTGATCCTGAAGGCGAAAGAGATCGGGGTGCGTATCCATTTTTATAATCTGCGGCCAAAGCTGGACCGGATCTATCAGTATGTGTTCCGTGACCTTGGGGATTTTGCTTATGGCAAGGATCTGCGGCTGTACGGCGGCCATGATATGATCAGAGAAATGGGCGCGGATACGACAAAGCAGCTTTACAGGAACGATCAGGACAGCGCCGACAAACGGCAGAAATTTGACCTGATCACCGGGGTGGTGAATACGGTGAAAAACGGTCTTACCTACGGATATCTGGGAATACTGGCGATCCTCGGACGGATTACCGTCGGTGATTTTAATATGCTGATGGATTCAGCGGACACCTTTACCGGTCAGATGCTTGGATTTATCAACAACCTGCAGGAGCTTGGAAACGACCTGCAGCTGATGAACGAATACAGGGTATTCATAGAATATCCGGAGGAAAAGGACGAGGGCGGTGGCCGTAGGATCGATGAGGAAAGCAGGAAGGCGCCGGTGATCGAATTTAAAAACGTCACTTTTCGCTATCCGGGTACCGACAGGGATATTTTGCGGCATGTAAATCTGACCATTGATCCGAGAGAGCACATCTGTCTGGTAGGAGAGAACGGCGCGGGAAAGACCACCTTCATCAAGCTTTTGTGCCGGCTGTATCCGGTGACGGAGGGGGATATCCTCTTAAACGGCGTCAGCATTTATCATTACAGCCAGCAGGAATACAGAAAGCTGCTTTCCGTGGTATTTCAGGATTTCAAGCTGTTTTCTTTCAGTATCCGGGAGAATCTGAAGCTTGCGGGCAACGGGACTTTGACGGACGGACAACTGAAAGAGATCTGTGCCCTTGCCGGTTTTGGAGAACGTCTGGAAGGTCTTCCGAAGGGACTGGACACGGGACTTTACAAGCAGTTTTATGAGGACGGCATCGAGCCTTCCGGCGGCGAAGCCCAGAAGCTTGCCATTGCGAGGGCGCTTTGCAAGGAAGCACCGGTGGTGGTGCTGGACGAGCCTACGGCGGCTCTTGATCCTTACGCGGAAGCGGAAATTTACGAGCATTTTCAGGAAATGTCAAAGGACCGGACGGCGGTCTTTATCTCTCACCGTCTGTCCTCCTGCCAGTTCTGCGACAGGGTGATCGTGTTTGCCAAGCAGGGAATCGCGGAGAGCGGCACCCACAAGGAGCTTCTGGAAAAGGGCGGATTGTACGCCCAGATGTTTTATGCTCAGGCGAAGAATTACCGGCAGGGGTAAGAAAGATGATGAAGTCAAAAGCCCTGTTTTATTTAAAAGGATATCAATTTTGCAGATTAAGTTATTGAGTCTTGCCGTGGAATCCGTCATTTCACCGCAAACACGGCGATTTTTGCATTTTCCTGCGCTATTGATTTTCCTGTAAAAATCAAAGCTCGCCTTTGTCAGGGATCGGACAGTTGATTTTTATAGGAAATTATGCTCGAAAAAGATGCAAAAATCAACCTGACGTTTGCTTGAAAAACGGGTGGACGCAAGCAATATTGTCAGTCAGTGTCTGAAATAGGAGTATGTCATATGGTGTCCTGAAGGGTTTTTAGAAATTTTTCGGAGGCCTTTGTCAGCACCTGATACTTTTTCCATGCAAGATGCATATCGATGGTCACCGGAGGCTCCAACGGCCGAAAACAAAGGTTGCTGTTGTTTATGTTGATCAGCTTATCCAGCGTCAGGGCGCAGCCCATTCCTTCATCCACCATCAGGGAGGCGTTAAATACCAGATTATAGGTGGCGGCCACATTTGGTTCGCCGCCTTTTCTAAGCCAGCCGTAGATAGGATTTTGGTCATCCGCGGTCTGCCGGGAAAGGATCAGCGGCAGGTCTTTCAGATCTTTGGGACGGATACATTCCCGCAGGGCAAGGGGAGAATCTCGGCGCATCAGGACACCCCAGACGTCTTTCGCAGGCAGCTTCAGGGTGTCATATTTGGACAGATCCAGATCGCCAAGCAGCAGGCCAAAGTCGATCAGCCCCTTGTCCAGTTGCTCCAGCACCGATACGCTGTCGCCGCTGATCATGTGAAAACGGATCAGGGGGTATTCCTTTTGGAGCTTCTCGGCGGTTTTTGCGATGATACGCACCCCGTCGGTCTCTCCTGCGCCGATGGTAATGTCCCCGGCGATCATTTCATCGGAAAGAGAAATCTCGTTTTCCGTCTTTTTCACCAGATCTAAGATCTCCTCCGCACGCTTGCGAAGGAGCATACCTTCCTCCGTGAGAGTGATTCGCCGGTTTCCCCGGATCAAAAGCTGTTTGCCTAGTTCTTTCTCCAGATCCATAAGCTGTCTGGACAGCGTGGGCTGAGACAGATGCAGATACTGGGCAGCGCCGGAAATGCTCTGTTCTCTTGTGACCGCCAGAAAATATTGAAGTACGCGCAGTTCCATAAAAATCTCCATTCCGGAGCGTTTACGCGACGGGACGATGAGAACTGCGGATGCAGCTTCTCATCTGCCATCACCGGGATTTGGGACACTCCAAATCCCAGTGTGAAAAATCAGCGCATCAGCGTGATTTTTCACACAAAACCCCATTCCTTTTGTAATCGTTCAGTGTTGTCAGTAAACGGACAGATCCAAAAGTCAATGATAAATATAGGACTTTTGACTATGACCGTATCTGTTTCTTCCATTATGGCAGGTTGCGTTATGCCTGTCAAGCATATGAACATATGAAACATAAGTATTTGCTATCTATTCCTTGCTCTGCTATAATCAAAGATATAAACGACAACCCAGAATGGAGCAACGGCGTTTGCCGGCCAATTCAAAGCGGCAGGAACAGCGGCAGTTGTCAAAGGGAATCAGCCTGTGAACCCGGCGGATGATCAAATCGTCGGAAAGCAGGCTCTGCTGGAGGGACAAAGATGTTTGAGACAGAAGAAGCGATCATTCAAAATCTGAAAGATGCGGGCTGCCGGTCTGACACCATCGACGCGTTTATGGATAATTTAAAAACAGGAAGAAAGTCGGAAGGCCTGAAGGCCTTGGATCTTCATCGGCGCAGGTTGCTGGAGGAGATCCATCAGGAACAGAAACGGCTGGACTGTCTGGATTATCTGGTCTATCAATTAAAAAAGGAAGCCTGATCCGCGCAGGATGCTGGACGGCGGCAGATTGGACGGCGCGGTCATGGGACGGCGTGGCGGAAACATAGGGAATAGAAAGGATCTGGAAGAATGCGTACTGTAAAAGAAATCCATCAGGAATTTTATACAGGGGAACGCCCTCTGTTTCAGGGGGAAAATTTAAGGATTTATGATACAGTTTTCGGGGAGGGGGAGTCCCCGCTGAAGGAAAGCCATGACATTGAATTGTACGGCAGTATGTTCAAATGGAAATATCCGCTTTGGTACGCCTCGGATATTACCGTCAAGGACTGCACATGGTTTGAGATGGCCCGAGCGGGCGTCTGGTATACAAACAATATTACGGTGGAGGACTGCGCCATCGAGGCGCCGAAAAATTTTCGCCGCTGCAAGGATGTGACCCTGAAAAATGTTTCTATGCCAAACGCCGCGGAAACCCTCTGGCAGTGCAGGGACGTCTGTTTGGAGCAGGTGACGGCAAAGGGAGATTATTTTGCCATGAATTGCGAAAATGTGGTTGTCGATCGGCTGACCCTCTATGGCAATTATTCTTTTGACGGTGCAAAAAATGTGGAGATCCGCGATTCCCGCCTGCTTTCCAAGGACGCTTTCTGGAACAGCGAGAATGTGACGGTATACGACTCTTTTATTTCCGGGGAATATTTGGGCTGGAACGCAAAAAATCTTACGCTTGTCAACTGCACGGTTGAAAGCCTGCAGGGAATGTGTTATATTGATAACCTGATCATGAAGGACTGCAGGCTGTTAAATACGACGCTGGCTTTTGAATATTCTACCGTGGACGCGCAGATCGACGGAACCATTGACAGTGTGATGAATCCTTCCGGCGGGATCATCCGGGCGGATGCCATCGGAGAATTGATCATGGAGCGGGATAAGATTGACCCCACAAAGACCACCATTATCTGCAGAGAAAACGGAGACAGGCCGAAAAAGAAGCGGGTTTGTGTCTGCGCGTGATCTAGACGCCCACGTTGCCATTAACCAGCGCTTCCGGTTGCGGATCGTGCGCGGAGCCGGAAGACTGTGAGATCAACAACCTACAGCACCGGAAAGAGCGGTTGCGGTATCATGCGGGGAGCGCAACGGAAAACAGAGGGGAAGGCGGGATAGAGCAAAATGGAGACAAAAAAGAATTTTGATTTTGATACGGTGATCGACCGAAGAAATACCAATTCCCTGAAATGGGATGTGGGAGAAAAAGAACTGCCCATGTGGGTTGCGGATATGGATTTTCAGACCGCACCCGCCATCCGGGAGGCTGTTGCCAGACGCGCCGCCCACGGTATCTACGGCTATTCGGTGATCCCGGATGCATGGTATACGGCTTACACGGGCTGGTGGGAGAACCGCCACGGGCTCAGAATGGAGAAGGACTGGCTGATCTTCTGCACAGGGGTGGTGCCCGCCATATCCAGCATTGTCCGCAAGCTTACCACTCCGGCGGAAAAGGTTCTTTTGCAGACGCCGGTTTACAATATCTTTTTTAACTGTGTGGAAAACAACGGAAGACAGGTCATTGAAAACCGACTGCCCTTTGATGGAAAAGAATATCGGATGGATCTGGCGGATCTGGAAGAAAAGCTGGCGGATCCCCAGACGACCCTGATGCTCCTTTGCAACCCTCAGAATCCTGTGGGAAAGATCTGGGACAGGGACACGCTGGCGAAGATCGGGGAGCTTTGCAAAAAGCATCATGTGACAGTGGTTTCCGATGAGATCCATTGTGATCTGACAGATCCCGGCTGCGCGTATGTTCCCTTCGCTTCGGTCTCGGATACCTGCAGGGAGATCAGCATTACCTGTATGGCGCCCACGAAGGCGTTTAATATCGCAGGATTACAGACGGCGGCAGTGGCGGTGCCGGATCCGGTCCTTCGCCATAAGGTCTGGCGGGGTCTAAACACCGACGAGGTGGCGGAACCCAATGCCTTTGCGATAGATGCGGCGGTGGCTGCATTTACAGAAGGTGGTCCGTGGCTGGACGAACTGCGGGCGTACATTTATGAGAATAAGAAGCTGGTAACGGAATATGTGCGGAAGCATATCCCGCAGCTTTTGGTAGTGCCTTCTCAGGCCACTTATCTGCTGTGGCTTCAATGTAGGAGAGATGATCTGAGAAAAAGGCAGGTCGCAGGCGCGGTGGGAGAACTGCCGCTGAATCCGGCAAAAGACTTGCGTGAAAGAACAGGGTTGTTTCTCTCCGAGGGCGGCGTCTATGGCGGCGGCAGCCAGAATTTTCTGCGAATGAACATCGCCTGCCCCCGCAAGGTTCTGGAGGAGGGCCTTGAGAGGCTGAAGGCCGGCATGGAATAAGGTGAGCGATTCTTGGAGCGCAAGCTGCTGAGCTTGCGCTTTTTAAAGGTAGACAAAGAGGCTCTGCATGGTGTAAAATGATAGACAAGCTTACAAAGGAGGAAAGAAGCCGCGGCTTTGATCGGAAAAGAAGTTTTTCCGGCGCAGCTTCACAGACGGATCATGTTAGTGGGAGTGTTAGAAAAGATTTTGGAAAATTACCAGATTGCGATGCTCGGGGTATTGTGCGCCTGGGCGGTAACTTTATTTGCGCTGAGCAGAAAATTTAAATTCCTGCCCTGTGATCAGGGACGTGCCTTCGCAGTCAACGGAGAGCTTTCCAAGGGGAAGCTGCGTGGTGTGGGCTTGATCATCACGGTCAGCTATGTGCTGGTATCCTGCCTGTTTGTGAAGGTCAGTCTGGAGTATGCGATCTTTTGTATTTTATTTTTGGCGATCATGCTCAGCGGGTATTTGGACGACGCGGCAAAGACCCCTTGGAGCGATTACAAAAAGGGTTTGATCGATCTGATCATATCCATTATGTATATGATCACCTTTGTACGGAACAATCCGACGGATGTTTATATTTTTAATCAAATGGTACACATTCCCATGGCGCTGTATGTGATACTTGGCATTGTGCTCATCTGGGTGAGCATCAATGTGACTAACTGTACCGACGGCGTGGATGGTTTGTGCGCAACCTTAAGCATGATCACTATTTTTTCCTTTGTACTGCTGTTTTCTACAGAACTTGGGGAATATTCTCTGTATGGTCTGCTCCTGATGGGATGTATTCTGGCCTATCTGTATTACAATACATTCCCCAGCAGTATGCTTATGGGAGACGCCGGCTCTCGGGCCTTTGGCTTTTTCATCGCCGTCATGGCAATGAAATCGGGTCACCCCTTCAGCTTTCTTCTGTTGGCGCTGGTGATGATCATAGACGGCGGGCTTGGGCTGGTAAAGGTCTTTTTGCTGCGGTTTTTCAAGATCCATATTCTTTCAAAGACAAGGACGCCCATCCACGACGAGATGCGAAAGAATCGCGGCTGGTCGGATACGCAGGTGGTGATCCGGTACGCTATCTTTCAGATCGTGCTGCTTCTGGTGGCGTTTGTATTGAAAAGATAAGTTTTTTGGGAGATAAGGTCTCAACGGTTAAAGGTATTGTGAAATGTGTAAGTAGGCATTTTGCAATACCTTTTTTAAAATCGATTTGGTTTGAGATAAGGATTGACAAAAAGAAACAGAAAAGGGTATGATACGGTGATAGACGGATCTGCTTGGTTGGCTCAACAGACTGCATACTGCGGGCCAAAGCAGGCGGCGATCCTATTACAGTCAAAAGAATGGAGAAGGGACACATGGAGCCTCTGACGCCGGGATCGGCAAAAATTGAATATATGCACGGCCTAAGGGGCGGCGTTCCCATTGCGTTAGGTTATCTTTCGGTAAGCTTCAGCGTGGGGATTCTGGCAATGGCCGCCGGGCTTTCCGCATTTCAGAGCGCCCTGATGAGTCTGACCAATGTGACCAGCGCGGGGCAGTTTGCGGGCATATCGGTGATCGCCGCGGGAGGCGCCGTTCTGGAACTGATCCTGACCCAGTTGATCATCAACCTGCGCTATGCGCTGATGAGCCTGTCCCTTTCTCAGAAGCTTTCCGAAAAGGTGACGCTCTGGCAACGTCTGTTGATCGCTTTTGCCAATACGGATGAGATCTTTGCGGTTGCCATGAACCATGGAAAGAGTCTGACATTTCCCTATATGATCGGGCTGCAGAGCCTGCCCGTTTTGGGCTGGACAGCAGGTACGGTCCTTGGGGCTGTGGCAGGGCAGCTGCTTCCCCGGGCGGTGAGCAACGCGCTGAGCGTAGCCCTCTATGGGATGTTCATCGCCGTGGTGGTGCCGGCGGCCAAAAAAATACGTCCCGTGCTGTGGGTCGTGGTCATTGCGGCGCTGCTAAGCTGCGTGATTTATTTTGTGCCGCTGTTTTCGGGTATCTCCACAGGTATCTCTATCATTATCTGCACGATGGCCGCGTCTCTGATCGGCGCGTGGCTGTTTCCGGTGGAGCAGGAAGAAGAGCAGCAGGATGCATGCCGGAAATGAGTCGGACGCAGGATGCGTGCGGAAAGTGAGTTGGACGCAGACTGCATGTGGAGTGAATTAGACGCAGGCAGCACGCCGGAAGTGAATCGGACGCAGATGCGTGCGGAAGCGTCCGTGTGGAATGAGCAGAAAAGATAGGAAAGAGAAAGTAGAGTTTTTACATGGTATATTTATATATTTTGATCATGGCAGTGGTCACATATTTGATCCGCATGATTCCCCTCACTGTATTTCGCAAAAAGATCACAAACCGGTTTGTCCGGTCGTTCTTATATTATGTTCCCTATGCCTGTTTGACGGCCATGACCATACCTGCGGTCTTTTACGCAACCGGCAGCCTGATAAGCGCCGCCGCGGGCGTGGCGGTGGCGGTGCTTCTGGCTTTCTGTAACCGGAGCCTTGTTACCGTGGCCGCGGGGGCCTGTGTCGCCGTGTTTCTTGTGGAACGGCTGTCGGCCTGTTTATTCTAAAAAACTGCAGAAAAAAACAGAAAAGGAGCCCTGATATTTGCTGTTTGCTTTCTTCTTTGACAGCAGTCCGTCCGTGTCGGATTCCATCCGCCGCCGTACGGACAACTGTCTCGAAGATGCGCGCAGCCTCTTATTAAAAAACTGTTACGCCAGATATTTTCTGAAGAAATCCTTCAGCTTATCAAAGGGAATAGCGTTCTTTCCGCCGCCGTCATACAGGTCGGTATGCACCGCGCCGGGGATGATCAGCAGTTCCTTGTTGTCTCCATAGGGATTGTCCTTTATCATGTCTGCAAAGGCGTCTTTACTAAAATAGCAGGAGTGGGCTTTTTCTCCGTGCATTACCAAAACAGCGCTTCGGATCTCATTGCTGTACTGCAAAATGGGTTGGTTCATAAAGGACATGCAGCCGGTCACATTCCAGCCGCCGTTGGAATTTAAGGAGCGGGCATGGTAGCCGCGGGCGGTTTTGTAATAATCATAATAATCCTTCACAAAGAAGGGGGCGTCCTCCGGCAGGGGATCCACCACGCCGCCGCCAAGCGCATAGCTTCCGTTTTTGTAGTCGGTCAGCCGCTGGGCGTTCAGCGCTTTGCGCTTTTCGTATCGGACGTCTGCGGAATCCTCGGAATCAAAATATCCTTTTGCATTGACTCTTGTCATATCGTACATGGTGGAGGCCACCGTCGCCTTGACGCGGGTATCCAGAGCCGCAGTGTTCAGTGCCATGCCGCCCCAGCCGCAGATGCCGATGATACCGATCTTTTCCGGATCCACATCCTCCCGTAGGGAGAGATAATCTACGGCAGCTTGAAAGTCTTCTGTGTTGATATCCGGAGAAGCCATGTAGCGGGGCTCGCCGCCGCTTTCTCCGGTAAAGGAGGGGTCAAAGGCCATGGTGAGAAAACCGTACTCTGCCATGGTCTGGGCATACAGTCCTGCCGCCTGCTCCTTTACGGCGCCAAAGGGCCCGCACACAGCAATGGCAGCCAGCTTGCCGGCCGTCTTCGGCACATACAAATCCGCAGCCAGTGTGATGCCGTAGCGATTGTGAAAGGTTACTTTGCTGTGATTTACTTTGTCACTTTTCGGGAATGTTTTGTCCCATTCATTCGTCAGGTTCAGAGGTTTCATTTCATCATCCATCCTTTCATGTTTTTATTATCGTGGTATTATTTTTTGAGTTGGTAGAGTAAAAAATCCGCAAGATCCACCTTTTTTTCAGAAAGGTGAAGCGCATCCAGAAGCGTCCGTTTCTGCCGCCGGAGCAATGTGGACGCCAGATCTGTATTGCCGGTCGTTACCGCTTCTATCACCTGAGCGGCCATCTGGTCGTCACAGTCCAGTTCTTTCAGGTTGTGCATCCAGTCATTTGTCAGGGTGTCTTTCATTTTTGCTTATCCGATCCGATGGCAGGCCGTCTGAAGTCGGTCTGCAAAACTTCCGTGCAGACCGCGGGAAATGTTTCGGTCGGCAGCCGGTTACATGACGGATCTTCCTTTCTGTCAGATTGATACGAAGCAGACTTCTGTTCAATTTGTATATTAATACAAATCCCTGAAATTCGCTAATAGAAAAAATTCATATCATGATATGAATTTCTTTCATTTCATGATACAATACACACAATGAGCCAAGCGCCGAACGAAGAGAGACATTTGGCGAGTGTGAAAAGATCATGAACGCAGTTCATGATACAAATACACAATGAGCCAAGCGCCGAACGAAGAGAGGCATTTGGCGAATGTGAAAAGATCATGAACGCAGTTCATGATACAA
>CANQQN010000053.1 GCA_947625995.1 uncultured Lachnospiraceae bacterium | reverse complement strand
TGCTGCGTTCCTCTGCGCTGAACATTATCAACGAATTGAACATCACAGGCGGCTGCAACGTGCAGTTTGCCCTGCATCCCACCAGCTTTGAATACTGCGTGATCGAGGTCAATCCCCGGGTAAGCCGCAGTTCCGCCCTTGCGTCCAAGGCCACAGGCTATCCCATCGCCAAGGTGGCGGCAAAGATCGCCCTCGGTTATACGCTGGACGAAATCAAAAACGCCATTACCCAGAAGACCTACGCCAGCTTTGAGCCGATGCTGGATTACTGCGTGGTAAAGATCCCACGTCTGCCTTTTGATAAATTTATCTCCGCCAGCCGGAAACTGACCACGCAGATGAAGGCCACCGGAGAGGTCATGAGCATCTGCAACAATTTTGAAGGCGCCCTGATGAAGGCCTTGCGCTCTCTGGAGCAGCATGTGGACAGCTTGATGGTGGAAGAGTACGCCCAATTATCGGAAGAAAAGCTGTTGCGGAAGCTGCACCGTGTAGACGACCGCAGGATCTTTGTGATTGCCGAGGCTATCCGGCGAGGCATTCCCTATGAGACCATTCATGAATATACCCAGATCGACGTCTGGTTTATTGATAAGATCGCCATTCTGGTGGAAATGGAACAGCGGCTGCAAGCCGAACCTCTCACCAGAGAACTGCTTGCAGAGGCAAAGCGGATCGAATTTCCCGACTGCGTGATCGCCCGGCTCACCGGGAAAACGGAACGGGAGATCAAAGAACTGCGCAACGCATACGGCATTCACGCCGCCTTCAAAATGGTAGATACCTGCGCCGCGGAATTTAAGGCCAGCACCCCCTATTATTATTCTGTATTCGGCAGTGAAAACGAATGTATCGAGACAAACCCGAAGAAAAAAGTCCTTGTCCTTGGCTCCGGGCCTATCCGCATCGGTCAGGGCATTGAGTTTGACTATTGCTCTGTACACAGCACTTGGGCATTTTCCAAGGCGGGTTATGAGACTATCATCGTAAACAACAATCCGGAGACAGTGAGCACTGATTTTGACATTGCGGACAAACTGTATTTTGAGCCGCTGACTCCGGAGGATGTGGAAAATATTGTGGAATTAGAGCATCCCGACGGAGCCGTGGTGCAGTTTGGCGGACAGACCGCCATTAAGCTGACGGAAAGCCTGATGAAGATGGGCGTCCCGATCCTTGGGACCTCCGCAGAGAATGTGGACGCCGCCGAAGACCGTGAGCTTTTTGACGCGATCCTTGAGCAATGCGAGATCCCGCGGCCTGCAGGTCTGACCGTGTTTACTGCCGAGGAAGCAAAGGCCGCCGCCGCAAAGCTGGGATATCCTGTGCTTGTGCGTCCTTCTTATGTGCTGGGCGGACAGGGGATGCAGATCGCCATCAACGATCAGGATATCGATGAATTTATCGGGATCATCAACCGGATCGCGCAGGAGCATCCAATCTTGGTGGACAAATACCTGATGGGAAAGGAACTGGAGGTAGACGCGGTCTGCGACGGTGAGGACATTCTGATCCCCGGTATCATGGAGCATATTGAGCGTGCCGGTGTCCATTCCGGAGACAGTATCTCCGTATATCCGGCACAGACGATCTCCCAGAAGAGTAAGGACACCATTGTGGAATACACCCGCAGGCTGGCAAAATCCCTTCATGTGATCGGTATGATCAACATACAGTTTATTGTCTGTGGAGACGAGGTGTATGTGATCGAGGTGAATCCCCGTTCCAGCCGTACGGTTCCCTATATCAGCAAGGTAACGGGCATCCCCATTGTGGCACTTGCCACACAGGTGATCATTGGAAACAAATTAAAGGATCTGGGGTATAAGCCCGGCCTGCAACCCGAAGCGGATTATATCGCAGTGAAGATGCCTGTATTTTCTTTTGAAAAGCTGAGAGGCGCGGATATCAGCCTTGGGCCGGAAATGAAATCCACGGGTGAAGTGCTCGGCATTGCAAAAAGCTTTGATGAGGCGCTCTACAAGGCGTTTCTGGGCGCAGGCATCGCTTTGCCGAAGCATAAGCAGATGATTATGACCATCAAGGATTCCGAAAAAGCGGATGCGCTGGACCTTGCAAAGCGGTTTCGGAAGCTGGGCTACAGGATCTATTCCACAAAGGGGACGCAGGAATATTTTGCCGCCCACGGTGTGGAAGTTTTGCAGACCCGGAAGATAGAGGAGGAGTCTCCGAACATTCTCGATCTGATCTTGGGTCACAGGATTGATCTGGTCATCGATATTCCCAATCAGGGAAGCGTTCACAGCCACGACGGCTTCCAGATCCGCAGAAATGCCATTGAAACCGGCGTAAATGTACTCACCAGTCTGGATACCGCTTTCGCCCTTGTCTCCAGTCTGGAGAACGCAGACGTGACCACCTTGACCATGGTGGATATCGCAACGGTGAAAAATGTCTGAGAACGGGAGGTAACTATGGGACAGATCATAATCTTGCCGGAAACCACAAAGGATCCGATCTCGCTGATCGGGCGGCGGGCCGGCGTCTGCTGGGGTGCGGACATTACCGACGAAAAGAAGAATTACAGGAGAGGACTTGACTGCATTGCGTCCGGCCACGGCAGGACCTTTGAATTTGTCAATGTGGAGGCGGTCCTCGACGGATATTCTGCCAGAGTGATCCGGGAATGGTATACCCATATCGGCGGCGCGCCTACAAGGCTGCAGGCAAGTACCAGATATATCAATTACAAGGATTTTTCGTACATCTATCCGGCTACCGTGAAGACAGAAGAGCAGAAGAGAGCATATGAAGAGACGATGAAGGCCATCACCGAAGCGGCCCAGAAGCTGGAGGAGTCCGGTGTGCCCAGAGAGGACGCGGCGCTTTTGCTTCCCCTTGGCATGACCACAAAGATCGTTGACAAGCGTAATTTAAGAAACATCATCGATATGTCACGCCAGCGGATGTGTGCGCGCACTTACTGGGAGTACCGGCAGATGTTCCATGATTATCTTGGAGAGCTAAGAAAACTTTCGGAGGAGTGGGCTTATCTGATCGACACCCAGATGATGCCGAAATGTGAAGCCATGGGGTACTGCCCGGAGAAGAAAAGCTGCGGAAGGATGCCGCAGAAGCCTTCCCAAGGGCAGCGCCATCTTTAAAAGAGACGGAATACGCCGATGACCTTTCCCAGAATAGAAACGTCCTCTGCGATAATAGGATCCATAAAGTCGTTTTCCGGCTGCAGGCGGTAGTGACCGTTTTCCTTGTAAAAGGTCTTCACTGTGGCCGAATCGTCCATAAGGGCAACTACCTTGTCGCCGTTGTCTGCGTTGGCCTGCTGGGCCACCAGCACGTAATCGCCGTCAAGGATCCCGGCGTTTATCATACTTTCTCCCTTTACCTTCAGGAGAAAAGTTTTTTGGTTGGGAAGATACTCTACAGGGATCGGGAAGAAATCGGTGGTCTCCTCAATGGCAAGAATCGGATTCCCTGCGGTAACGGTGCCAACCATAGGAACGTTCTGAAGCTCGCGGCGGGAAGCGGCATAGAAGCTCTCGTCCATGATTTCTATTGTCCGTGATTTCGCGGGATCCCTGCGGATATAGCCGAGATTTTCAAGCGTCTGCAGGTGCGCATGCACGGAAGAAGTGGATTTCAGCTGCACCGCTGCACCGATATCCCGCACTGAAGGGGGATATCCTTTCTTTAAAATCTCACTTTTGATAAATTCATAGATTTCTTTTTGTTTCTCACTTAATGTATTTCTTTTTCCCATGTAAACCCCTCCGGAACGAGTGAATATTGATTATTTGATCCATTTTTATCCAGTATAGCACGTCTAAGATCAGATTGCAAACGTATGTTCATTTATTTTTTTACCGGATTTTGTCCACGATCCCCGTGGAACAGATTCCCGTTGATAATAGCTGTGAACATTCGCTCCTTTGCGCCGGGGTATTCTTGATTTAACTGTCTCAGTAGATCCTTGACAGACTGGCGTCTGGTGTACCCGTCTACCGGGCAGGGACTTTTCTGCACCGGAAGCTCCATCAGCTTCTGAAAACCGATCACGTCCATTTCCGGCACGTACAGGAGGGGTCTGATCACTGTCAGGTCCATACGGTCAAGGTAGGTTACCGGTGAAAAGGTATGAAAACGCCCTTCATACAAAAGAGACAACAGCATGGTCTCCACCAGATCGTCTTTGTGATGGGCGTAAGCCACTTTGTTGCAGCCTAGCTCTTTGACAGCTTGATTGAGCGCGCCTTTTCGCATTTTTGCGCAGAGAGAACAGGGATTGGCTTCTTTCCGGTCGTCAAATATGATCTTCGCGATTTCAGAATCCACAACCGTATAAGGGACTCCCATATCCTGACAGAGAGCCCTGATAGCAGTAGTGTCAAAGCCCTCATATCCAAGATCCACTGTCACGGCATGGATGGTAAAATGCTGCGGATAAAACCGCATCAGACAGTGAAGGGCGTACAACATGGTAAGGCTGTCTTTGCCGCCGGAAATGCCCACCGCAATTTTGTCCCCATCAGAGATCATCCGATAATCGTCAACAGCTTTTCTGGTATAGCTAAGTAACTGCTGGAGCTTCATATGTATAAACCTCATTTCAATCAGATTCTATGTGTTATTGCATTATAACACATATCAGCTTCAGCATAAAGAAAAACCTTAATTTCCTTGACTTTTTGTGAATGCAGTGGTAGTATGAACACATATATGACGTCGCAAAATCGTAATTTTACGACGTGAAAGGAGGGAAATTATGTCAGAGTATTCTTACAAGGAACAAACCGATCTTTCCAATATCACAAAACTTCGCAATGTATTAAAGGAACTCCCAAGATTTCTTGGAACTTATTTTCGATCCATGGAGTCCACAAAATCTACAAGGACCCGTCTGTCCTATGCATACGATCTATCTGTGTTTTTTAATTTTTTGCAGCAAAGCAATCCTGCGATTGCCGAAAAACCCCTGAAGGATCTGCCCATGTCTACTCTGGACGAGATCACTTCCATGGATATTGAGGAATATCTTTCTTTCCTCCAGACATATGAAAAAGACGGTGTAGCCCGGGTCAACAAGGATCACGGCATCCTGCGCAAGCTGGCGGCCCTTCGTTCCATGTACAATTATTTTTTCAAAAAAGAATTGATCCAAACCAATCCGCCCGCCCATGTGGATATTCCCAAGCTCCACACCAAAACCATTGTACGGCTTGATCCCGACGAGGTTGCCATGATGCTTGATATGGTGGAATCTGGTGAAAAGCTCACGCCCGCGCAGCTTAGAAACCATAAAAAAACAAAGCTTCGCGATGTTGCGATTATCACCCTTTTGCTGGGCACAGGGATCCGGGTTTCCGAATGCGTGGGTCTCAACATTACAGATGTAGATTTTAAAAATAATAAGATCAAGATCATCCGAAAAGGCGGAAATGAGGATATCGTCTATTTTGGGGACGAGGTTGCGGCGGCTCTCTCTGATTATATGGAACTTGACAGAGACTTAAAACAGCCGGCCCCCGGCCATGAGGACGCTTTGTTTATTTCCTTAAAAAACCAGCGTCTCACTGTACGCAGCGTGGAACGGCTTGTAAAAAAGTATTCCTCCAACGTGACTACCCTGAAAAAGATCACCCCTCACAAGCTCCGCAGCACCTACGGCACCAATCTTTACCGCGAGACAGGCGATATTTACCTTGTAGCGGACGTTTTAGGCCATAAGGACGTAAATACTACCAAGAAGCATTACGCGGCCATACAGGAAGACAGAAAGCGTTCTGCGGCCAATGTGGTAAAGCTGAGAGAGCCCTAAAAAGTCATAGGATCATAAAAATACCCTGCAGGAAGTGAAGTCTTTTTAAATCTCAAATCCCACAGGGTATTTTTCTATTTCGCTTTAATAACCGGATATATTATCCTTCTTCATAATGATAAACATCGCTTACCCAGTCTTTTCCGTCAATGGTAACCGTCAGACGGTAATATTTCTCCGGATTGATAGCCCGGATACCGATCTTGCCGCCGGAAACGCCCAGATTGTGAAGTGTTTCTTCATTGTCCTTCACATTGGCCGCATCTGTAAAAGGTCCGTCGGCACTGTCCGCAACCTCCCATTTCCACATACTGTCATCTTCAATGGCTCCCGAAGAATATTCCAGAGAAATGGTCGAACTGTTTACATTTTCTCCCAGCACGGTAAAATTATCTGCGGAAGGAACATATTCGCCGTCCGGATAGCTTTCTCCGTTGAACTTACAGCCTTCAAAATACAGCCCCTTCAGATTGAGAAGATTCAGTTCCATATCTGCACCGGTAAAGCTGCAGTTTTTAAAGGTAACGTTTTCAATGGGGCTGCGGGCGTAACCAAATATTCCGATGGTATCCTGCTGATTGTCAGGATTCTGGCAGGTAATGTCGCAGTCCTCAATATAAATATTCTTGATCACGGGCGTTGTCTTCTCTGTATCGCCTTCCTCATAAAGCATGGTGATCAGCACCGCACGGTCTTCCACATTGGCAGCCTTGATGCCCTTATAATAAATATTTTCAATGGTTCCGCCGCGATCGCCGTTGGTCTTGATGCTGATTGCCTGCAGATGCTCTACCGTATCCTTGCTCTCGTTGTCTTTGAAGAAGATATTCTTTACGCCGCCGGACATTTCACTGCCAATGGTGCCGCAGGCTCCTTTACCGGTAATAAACGTATTATTCATAGCCACAACGTTCTCGCAGGGCTTCCCGATGGTCCTTCCGTCATTGTCGCGGCCCGATTTAATGGCGATGCAGTCGTCGCCGGTGTTGAAGGTACATCCGTCGATCACCACCATATTACAGCTGTCCGGATTCACACCGTCGTTGTTATAGCCGTGGCTTTCCACAGTGATGCCTTTCACGGTCACATATTCACAGAAGGTTGGCTGAACCATCCAAAAAGGAGAATTTGTGATGGTGATATCTTCGATCAACACATTCTTGCATTCATAAGTCTGCAGGAAACACGGTCTCAGATAGTGTCCCTCACCAAATACACGTTCCTCCACGTCCGTTCCGTCCTCGCCCATCTGACGGAGGGCTTTCTGATCCTCATCCTGTGTCTCGTCGGGAAGAAATTTTTTGTTCTTCCAAGGCAGCCAGTACTCTTCCACTGTCGCCTGCCCGTCCAGAACGCCTTTGCCGGTAACCGCCACATTTTCCTTCTGGTAAGCGTATACCATAGGAGAATAATTATAGCAGACAACTCCTTCCCAGCGTGTAAGAACATTGGGATATTGGCTGTAATCCGTGGTAAACATCACATTTGCGCCGTCCGAAAGATGCAGGTTTACGTTATTGTCCAGATGGATGGCGCCGGTATAGGTGTAACCGTCGGGAATCTGAACTGTGCCGCCGCCTTTATGACCGGTCACATCGGCGATGGCGTCGGCGATGGCCTTGGTATTTTTCTTGGCCAGTTCCGCTTCTTCCGTTTTGTCCGTAATCGGCGACGTCTTGATCTCCGCGCCGAAGTCTTCGATGCTCACTTCATAATCTCCGAAGGAAGGCATCTTTTCCGCCACTTCCTTCACGATAGAATCCGCAAGCTCCCAACCCTCGCCCGACACAGCGGTATCGCCCTTCTGGCTGTCGCCGTCGGAACCGTCTTTGGAGCCGGAGTCGCCGCAGCCCGCAAGGAGCAGGGCGCTTCCCAACACGGCCATAGCTGCCGTTACACTGATCAGTTTACGATAGCGTCTCATAAAAATATCCTCCCTTATAGTTTTATTCTATAGCGTTGATGTCAATGCTCTTGCCGTCTCTCCAGATACGTTCCAGATCGTAAAACAGTCTGTCTTCCGTGGAAAACACATGGACAATGATATCTCCGTAATCCATCAGGATCCATCCGGCCGTGTCATATCCTTCGATCTGTCTGGGCTGGAGACCTTGTTTTTCAAGCTCTTCCTGTACATTGTCGATCATTGCCTGGATCTGATTTTTATTTTCGCCGCTGGCGATGATAAAATAATCGGCCAGAATAGATACCTCACGGATATCCAGAATGTGGATATCAACGGCTTTCTTGTCTTCCAGTGCATGATAGGCCAGTTTTACCAGTTGCTGTGTAGTCATTTGCTATTCCTCCTTTGCCATCCTGCTTTTATAATATTCAAAGGTGTGTTTTGTCACAGGATCGACGGCTCCGTCGATACTCTGCAGATATAAAACCGTATCTTCAAGGATCATATATAGCGCATCGTCAATGTTTGTAAACGCCTTTTTTCGTATCTCTGCCAGACGGGGCGCTTTGTTCCTGTTTGGCTCTATGTAGTCCGCCACATAGATGATCTTGTCAAGAATACTCATATCCGGCTTGCCGGTAGTATGATTCAAGATGGCGCTGATGATCTCCTCGTCGCTGATCCCGTATTTTTTCATGGCAAGAAAAGCGCCCAGCTTCGCGTGAAGCAAAAAAGGATTTTCCCGTTCCACCTCTGTCATATGGATGTTATACTTTTTGCACATGGAGACCTTTTTTTCCGGCGGAATGCATTTGGCGCAGTCATGGAGCATCCCCGCCACCTTTGCCCGGTCTATGTCATAACCGTAACGCATGGCAAGGGCTGCGGCTGTATAAGCGACGCCAAGGGTATGATCGAAACGCTTGTGGTCCAGTTTCTTTTTTAATTCCTGCTCAATGTACTTTGTATTCATCGGCTTCATAAATTAACTTCCCCCAAACAACTGTCAAAACAGCCCTCTCAGCTTACAATGCCTCATCGGTACAGATGATGCTCGTCAATATAACGGACGACCGCATCCGGCGTATAATATCGTATGGAGCTTCCTGCGGCTACCATATCGCGGAGGACATGGGATGCGATCTCCAGCGCAGGAATCCTAAGCAGGCGCACGTCCCCCTTGTATTCCCTGCGGATCTTGTCAATCTGTGCCAGAAGCTCTTCATCCGGTTCTTCACTCCGGTTGGCCACAAGGAGCACGCAAAGCCCTGCGATCTTATCCGGCTGCCTCCATTTTTCAAAATCAAACACAGAGTCTGCTCCCATAATAAAGAAAAACTCCGTGTCGGGATAATCTTCTTTCAGAAGAGAAAGTGTCTCACAGGTATAAGTATACCCTTCTCTTTCCATTTCAAAAAGTGAAAGGCAGAACTTTGGATTGCCGGCGATCGCTCGACGGGTCATCTCTATGCGGTGTGCGGCCTCGGTGATCTGATGGTCCGATTTGTGCGGCGGCGTCTTTGCCGGCATGATCCAGACCTCATCCAGTCCAAACTGCTCTCTGGCAGTCTGGGCAAGAATCAGATGTCCGTTGTGAATAGGGTCAAAGGTGCCTCCCAATATACCGACCTTTCTCTGGTTCATACAAATCTCCTAGGGTAATATGATTTTGGGATTCTCTTTTGACGGTCGGTACAGTACGATCTTTCTGCCGATCACATGCACCACCGAGGAACGGGTACGCTCCGCAAGCATATTCCCCAGTTCCTTCGGGTCGTCAAAACAGTTTTTTAAAACATTTATCTTGATCAGTTCCCTTGCTTCCAGCACCTCGTCCACAGATCTGGTGACTTCCGGAGAGATCCCGGATTTCCCGATCTGGACCACGGGCTCCATGACAGAAGCAAGTCCTTTCAAATAGGCTCTCTGTTTGCTATTCATAGTAGTTTCTCCGATATTTTTGTGATAATACATAAGAATCCTGTTCATATCATACCATTATTTGTATAAATATGCAAGAATGAAAGCACAGGATCTTTCGCTAGTGAAGTGAAAAATTAACTTCCACTTCACTCAGGACCTTTCGCTGTTATTTATAATAATCAAACTGCAGGCCGTACATTTTTACCGTATCGCCTTCCCGGATCCCCGCCTGTTCAAGGGCATCCAGAATTCCCCGTTCCTTCAAAAATTTCTGGAAAAATGAAAACCCTTTTTCGGAATCCAGATTGGTATAACCCAGCATCTTCTCGATCAGGCTGCCCTCCACAACAAATGCGCCGTCTTCGTCTCTGGATACCGCAAAGCCCCCTTCAAGAGAAGGAATCTCAAAATCGGGAAAATATTCCTGTTCAAAAACCACCGGGGGATGCCCGATCTCGTCCAGAAGCCTCTTGACAGCGAACAGCAACTCATGCAACCCCTCGCCGCTCACAGCAGAAATGGGGTACACGGACACACCCTTTGGCCCAAACTCCTCTCTTAAGCAGGAAAGCACCGTTTCTCTGTCCTCCCGCGGCATCAGATCCATTTTATTGGCGGCTATGATCTGAGGTTTGTGGGAAAGATCGGCATTGTATGCCTCAAGCTCCTTATTGATTGCGTAGATATCGGCTATAGGGTCCCTTCCCTCCGTGGAGGCGGCGTCTACAAGATGTATCATGACCCTTGTCCGCTCAATGTGTTTCAAAAACTCATGGCCAAGTCCGATGCCCTCGCTGGCCCCCTCTATCAGTCCGGGAATATCCGCGATCACAAATCCGCCTCCATTGTCCGGAAGATCAACCACGCCAAGATTTGGCTGCAACGTAGTAAAATGATAATTTGCGATCTTCGGTCTCGCGTTGGTCACCCGAGAAAGCAGGGTGGACTTTCCCACATTGGGAAAACCGAGAAGCCCTACGTCCGCGATCACTTTCAACTCAAGAAGCAGATTCAGTTCCTTTGCGGGCTGGCCGGGCTGGGCATATTTCGGCGCCTGCATGGTAGCCGTAGCATAGTGCTGGTTCCCCTGTCCGCCTCTGCCGCCCTTCAGTATGGTGAAGGTTGTGTTTACAGAGGACATATCCG
>CANQQN010000052.1 GCA_947625995.1 uncultured Lachnospiraceae bacterium | reverse complement strand
AGAAGCGCATCCAGCAAAAGAGTCGCTTCATTTGAAGCAGGCTTTCCCAATCTGCAGGTCACGCAGCCTGTCTCTTCGTCGGAAGAAGCGATCACTTCGTCCGTCGTCAGCGCGTCAATGCTGCGGACGGCGGTGATCACAAGGGCAGACACCCCTGCACAAATGATATCCCGTCCATGAACATCGTAGCCTGCATGGCCCTCACAGGTGAACCCTGTGTAACTGCCTTCTGCCTGTCTGAACATCGTCAACCGGATCATACTGAAGACTCCGATCAAGCGTTGATCTTTTCGATCTTTACCTGTGTATAAGCTTGTCTGTGACCTCTTTTTTTGTGATAACCGGTCTTTCTCTTATACTTGTATACAATCACTTTACGGTATCTGCCTTCTGAAACAACAGAAGCAGTCACGGTCGCACCGGAAACGGTGGGATTGCCTACAACCAAAGAACCGTTGTTGACAGCCAATACCTGATCAAATGTAACATTGTCGCCTTCGGCAGCGCCAAGCTTCTCAATCTTGATCACGTCGCCTTCGGAAACCTTGTACTGTTTACCGCCTGTTGCAATAATTGCGTACATATAGGGCACCTCCTACTTTACATTACTCGCCAACTTCGGTGAACCGCCCACCAGAATACAGGCAGATCCGGTTGCTTATAACCTCATTGTGCGGCATACTTTATAAAAATAGCATAACATTCCCGCAAAGTCAAGGGTTTTGTGAAATCCTGACAGAGATTAATTAATATAGTCCTTTGCCGCGCTGCGGAAGGAAAGGAGAACAATCGCAAAGAGAAGAGAGACCGCCGCTTGTACCAGTCCCGCAAGATTAAAGGATACCAGACTGGAAATCAGCGCGAACCCACCGCCGATAATATTGATCACTGCCACGTAGAGAGAGACATTTTTCTTTGCGGAGCCTGTAACCACGATCTCTTTCGCGCGGTTCAGGGAACCGATCAATTTTACAAAGTAAAGGATGCCAAGTATCATGCCAACTACCAGTATCACCGCGCAGTAGATCAACAGAATAGTTCCTGCCTGATTTACATCAAAAACAGTCGTTCCGGTGAGGCTGCTGATATCCTTCGACATATCAGAAAGAGCACCTGAACCAAACAGCAATCCGGCGCCGAGTGTCAGGACAGCAAACACGGCAAGTCCGATGCAATAGATTACAAAATTGAAGATCATTACCCCTTTTACAAGGCTAAAACCGGATGTGGACAGAGGATCGCTGCCCTCCTTCTTACAGTTGCCGTATATCTTCCAGAGGCCGATACAGCAGATCAGCATGGGGACCAGCCCGATCAACGTACCCACGGAGGACGCTTTCACTAATCCCTGAAGCACGTCCGGATCCACATTCTGAAATCCATTGTAGTATTGAGGCGCAACGTCACGGAGCGTTGAGTTCAAAACGCCGGTTACAAAATCCACGATCAGCTTCAGCGTAAATGCCACAACGGAAACAAGAAACAATCCTGAAGAGCCGTGCTTTTTCAGAAGCTGGAGCAGAGGATACGGATTTTGGGCTGGAGAAGGACTTTTCTGCAGGTCTTCCAAAGCTTTGCCACACTGCTTGCAGAACAAGTCGTTGTCTTCATTTTGATAACCGCAATTATTACAAACTTTCATAATTCTACCTCCCTATTATTCTTTAGTTTAAAAATCTATTAAATTATACCACACATTTTTAAATATTCAAATAGTGATTTTTCATTTTTCCTTCTTGTTACCTCTACAAGCCCCAGTTTTGTCATATCCGCCACCACCGGATGGGCGGGATCCTCCTTAAAGAGCGTCTCCAGCTTCCGGATCAGGGCCTTTTCCTGCTCTCTGTCCGACATATTGATAAAATCAATGATAATAATCCCGGACAGCCGGCGAAGCCGCAATTGTCTGGCAATCTCCCCGGCGGCCTCCATATTAATCTTAAAAAATGTCTCCCGACGGTTTTTTCCTGTCTCGTATTTTCCGGTATTGACATCGATGGAAACCAGCGCTTCCGTAGGCTGTATCACAAGACAACCGCCGGATTTCAGCCAGACATGAGGCTGGAGGCTGTCCTGAACCTGCTTGTCAAGATTATATAATTTGGAAAGGGGGTAGGTCGTATCTTTGTACAGTCGCAGCGGAATGTGGGTGGCGCACTGCAACCGCTCATATTCTTCCGGGTCGTCGGTGACGATCTCCTGAAGAAGATCCGCCGGGTAATTATTCAGGATCGGAAAGGATTCCTCGGAAGGCGTATACAGAAGCGAAAAGCTGCTGCGGTATTTTGCCCCTTCAATAATGGTCTTCAGCTTTTCCTGAAGCGTTTTATACTCTTCTACGATCTCGTCCGGCCGGGCAAATCTGCCGTTTGTCCTTACTAGCATACCAAAAGCCTCTGCACCGTCAGAATCTTCTGGTCGCTCCTGATTTTTCTCCGAAAGCGCCTTCATCAGCAGCTGTTTTTCAGCGTCCTCCAGCCTTGCAGAAAAGCGGATTCTGGAAAAAGCTGTCGTGGCCACACAGTATCTGCCCGCCATGGAAAGCTTTGTAGATACTACGGGCGCTTTTGTCTTAACGGCCTCCCGGACTACCTGAACCAGAAGCTCGTCTCCCGGAGAAATGGGCTTTTTCCCCTGCTTTAATGTAAAGATCGCCGTGGAAAGCTCATCCAGAGGATAATAGCAGTTCTGGCCTTTTTTGATCTCAATAAAAGCGGCCTGAAGATTTTTGGACACAGAAGCCACTTTCCCTACATAAATATTCTCCCGGAGGGAAACCTGCTTTTCCTCCAAAAAATGAACCTCATAGAGGGTTGTATCCTTCACATATGCCGCGATACGGCCGCCGCAGGCCTGTGAGGTTGTAAAAATCAATTTATCAGACAATTTCTTCTCCTAAATCTTCCAACGCAGTAAACACGGGCGCATCGCCGGAGCCTGTATTTCCGTAGATCTGAAGACGGTGGATACAAATGGCATAGGGCGTCCGGACGACCAACTTTTCTAAGGCAGCGGCTGCTTCCCTCGTCTCCTCCTGCCCTTTCATCTCCGCCATTGCCTCAAGCACATGGATGGGTTTGCAGTTTGCGGCGCTTCCTGTGGCAAGCCGCATAAACAGGGTATCATTTTTCGCGCGCAGCCCATAGATCATAGGTTTAAGGTCAACGACCCCTTCGCTTTTCTTGGTCTTCTTTGTGATCAGGATTTCCTTCTGCATCATAAACCGTTCAGTCAATTGTTCAAGAGAAGGAATTGCGACCTCTTCCGAAAAAGAAATGCGATAATCGGCCGCCGCCACAACGGACATTGCATTTTTCGCGTCCTCCGGTAATTTCCGGTAGCTGACCACTTCCACACCCTCGGCCATTTCTCTGTTCAGTGCAGCTATGGATTCTTCAGAGGTTTTCGAGGAATTTACCTCGATATCCAAATATTCTCCGTCGCTGGTGAGTCCTACTCCAAGCGGAGACGCGAAGCTCATGATCTGGTGAGGGCTGTAGCCGGCCGAGTAGGCGATATCGATGCCTGCTCTGCGGATCGCTTTCTGGAAATAGCGCATCATATCCAGATGACCTACAAATTTCATGACGCCCCCTTTGGAAAACCGGATCCTAATTTTCAAAGCAGACACCTCCCTGATAACAGCGGGCGCCGCATCCGGCGCATGCGCTGCGGCAGTTGGGCGTGACCACCGCCTGCTTGGAGCGCTCATATTCCCGCAGCAGAAATTCCTTTGTAACGCCTGCGTCTATAAAATCCCAAGGAAGGATCTCTTTAGGATCCCGCTCCCTTGACGTATAAAAATCTATGTCGATGCCGCACTCCGAAAAGGCCTGCATCCACTTATCATTGTCCAGATATTCCGACCAGCTGTCAAACATACAGCCAAGCTCATAGGCTCGCAGAAGCCCACGGCAGAGCTTACGGTCGCCTCTGGCAAAGACTCCCTCCAAGATAGTCAGATCTGCCTCGTGCCAGTTATATCTCAGGCTCTTTCTGTTTAACTGGGCCTTCATCTCTTCGTTGACGATCCTTGCTTTTCCGAGAAATTCTGATTTTGTGTTCATGGATACCCATTGGAAAGGCGTGAAGGGCTTTGGCACAAAGAACGATGAACTGGCGGTGACCTGACATTTGCCGTTTCGCTGTTCCTTTGGAAGCTCGTAATATTTTTTTGCCACTTTCTCGGAAAGACGGGCGATCTCCCGGATATCTTCCTCCGTCTCCCCGGGCAGACCAAGCATAAAATACAGCTTCACCTTTGTCCAGCCCCCAAGAAACGCCTCCCACGCGCCGTTTAGGATCACTTCCTCCGTCAATCCCTTGTTGATCACGTCCCGCATTCGCTGGGAACCGGCTTCCGGGGCAAAGGTGAGACTGCTTTTGCGTACATCCTGCACCTTGCTCATCACATCAAGGGAAAAGGCGTCGATCCGCAGAGACGGCAGGGAAATATTGACGCCCTGCCCATTCCACTGATCCATCAGGAAGGTCACAAGCTCCTTCAATTCTCTGTGATCACTTGAACTCAAAGAGCTTAAGTTTATTTCTTCATATCCTGTGTTCTTCAGCATTTCCACAGCATACGTTTTTAAGCTTTCAACACTTCTCTCCCGCAGGGGGCGATAAATCATTCCGGCCTGACAAAAACGGCAGCCTCTGATACAGCCGCGCAGGATCTCAAGGGTTACCCGGTCCTGTGTCGCTTTTACAAAGGGAACAACCGGTTTCAAAGGGTAACAGGCCTTGTCCAGATCCATCATGATCTCTTTGTGGACCACGGAAGGAACTCCCGGCCGGTTCGGTCCGAAAGAAGCAATGGTGCCGTCCTCATGATAGCGCACATCATAAAAAGCCGGCACATAAAGCCCCGGTATATTGGCAGCCTTCAGTAAAAATTCTTCTCTGGAAAGCCCTTTTGCCTTTGCGTCCCTGTACACATCCAGCAACGCTCCGTATACGGTTTCTCCTTCCCCGATGTAAAAGATATCAAAGAAATCCGCAAG
Source organism: uncultured Lachnospiraceae bacterium (assembly GCA_947625995.1). Taxonomy (GTDB): domain Bacteria; phylum Bacillota; class Clostridia; order Lachnospirales; family Lachnospiraceae; genus CANQUC01. The sequence continues at coordinate 5,919 of CANQQN010000052.1, read as the reverse complement.
GGGCTCCGGATTGTACGTACAGGGGCCGCCGCCGATAACGACAGGGTCATCCCATGTGCGGTCCTTCGCAAGCAGAGGGATCTGGGACAGATCCAGCACCTGAAGGATATTGGTGTAACACATTTCATACTGGATGGTGATCCCAAGAAAGTCAAACTCCTTCACAGGATCCTGCGTTTCAAGGGCAAACAGAGGGATATGACGTTCCCTCATGATCTGATCCAGATCCGGCCACGGCGAGTACACCCGCTCACAGTACACATCTTCTATCTGATTAAACATGTGGTAGAGGATCTGGATCCCAAGATGGGACATGCCGATCTCATACACGTCCGGAAAGCACATGCAGAAACGGATGTTTACATCTTTCAGGTCTTTTTTAACACTGTTTATTTCATTGCCGATGTATCTGGCAGGTTTGTCTATCTTAAGCAATATTTCATCAGATAAGGCTAATCTGTTCATCCATTCCATCCTTTATTGTTGTTTTCCTTAGAACGGTTTCTTCCATTGGATCACCGGTTCGCCAGTTCTTCCGTGATCTGCTCCCAAGAAATGTTTTTCTCCACCATCAGGACCATCACATGGTACAGCAGATCCGCGATTTCATATTTGATCTCCTCCGGCTCAGGATTTTTGGCGGCAATAACGATCTCTGTCGCTTCCTCTCCCACCTTCTTTAAGATCTTGTCAACACCCTTGTCAAAAAGGTAATTGGTGTAGGAGCCCTCCCTTGGATGAACTTTACGGTCTGCGATCACCGCATATACCTTTTCAAACACAGAAAGAGGATTTGTATCCCGGTATTCCTTTTTGAGAAGCTCCTGAAAGAAACAACTTTTGCTTCCGGTATGGCAGGCCGCTCCTGTCTGAGCAACCTTTGCCAGCAGAGTATCATTGTCGCAGTCAAGATGCAGCGACTTTACATACTGGAAATGTCCGCTTGTCTCTCCCTTTACCCACAGACACTGGCGACTCCTGCTGTAGTAGGTCATTTTCCCGAGGCGAAGGGTTTCATTGAACGCCTCTTCATTCATATAGGCCAGCATCAGTACCTGACCGGTGAGATATTCCTGAACGATCACGGGGATCAGTCCGTCGCTGTTTACTTTAAAGTCAGAAAACGCAACGGGACTTTCAAACGCATTCACCAAACATCCCTGTTCCTTCAGCATGGATTTCAATTCCATGAGATGCTGTCCGTTTTCGTTGATATACTGGCCGGAAACACCGTAAACCGTCTTGTCCGCGCAAAGCTCCACCAGTTCCTTTGCATCGCCGGACTTTGAGATCACAAGCACGGGAAAATCCGTATCGATAGATTCTTTTGACACCACAAGAGAAGCAAACTGTTTGATATCGTCCGCATGGTCAAAAAAATCGTCCACCGTCTCCGTATACGCCACAAGCTTTTCCTTTCCGAATCGCGCAGCGCTCTCCTTTAAAACATCGATCCCCGTGTCGGGGCGCAGATCTACAAGCGCGCGGCGGGCGCCGGCGTATAGGATTTTTTTCACATCCTCAAATCTTGGCGTATAGCCGCCGCAGATAATGGGAGCGTCCACACATTTTGCTATCTTTCGTAAAAACAGAAGCGCGTCTTCGTGCTCACGGTCTGTCTCCGAAAAATCAAACAAAAGCAGCTCGTCGGCGCCGCTCTTGTCATATTCTATCAGACGGTCCCTGTCGCTGTCGGTCATTTCTCCGGAGATCACCATAAAAGGCGCAATGATCTTTTTCTCCATTTTTCTCAACCTTTCCTGAATATATTAAAGAGTTCCCTTTGTGGAAAGTACGTCGGTGATCCGGGGGTCAAATACAGTTGCCTGATCAAGGGCTTTTGCAAACGCCTTAAAGATCGCTTCGGCAACATGGTGATTGTTTGAACCGGATAATTTTCTGATATGCAGGTTCATACCCGCTGTGTAAGAAATAGAATAAAAGAATTCTTTTACCATTTCCGTATCCATATACCCGATCTTTTCAGAGGTAAACTCCACATCATAGGCAAAGTAAGGACGGCCGCAGAGATCTACGGCACAAAGCACAAGGGCGTCGTCCATGGGAAGAATGCAGCTTCCGTAACGCTTGATCCCCTTTTTGTCGCCGATAGCCTTTCGGATGGCGATGCCAAGGGCAATGCCTACATCTTCAATGGTATGGTGCGAATCTACCAGCAGATCGCCCTTTACTTTTGCTTCAAGGTCAAAAAGGCCGTGCTTCGCAAAACCCTCCAGCATATGGTCAAAGAAACCGATGCCGGTATCGACGGAAGCAGTGCCGTTCCCGTCAACAGAAAACTGCAGGCTGATCTGTGTTTCGGTCGTATTGCGCTCCACTGACGAGCGGCGTTCATAAGCGGCCAAAGCCGGGGAAGTATTCTCATTCATTGCCCTTTCTCCTTTCATTTTCAAACCGTACCTTAATGGAATTTGCATGGGCGGTCAGTTTTTCCGCCTCCGCGAAATAGATGATATCCTCATGGACCGCCTTCAGGGCGTCCCTTGAGTAGGAAATGATGCTGGACTTTTTGATAAAGTCATCCACACTCAGCGGCGAAAAGAATTTTGCGGTCCCGTTTGTGGGAAGCACATGGTTCGGCCCTGCAAAATAGTCTCCCAGCGGCTCGCTGCTGTACGGGCCGAGAAAGATGGCGCCGGCATTGCGAATCTTTGTCATCACCTGAAAGGGATCCTTCGTAATGATCTCCAGATGTTCCGACGCGATATCGTTGGCCGCTTCAATGGCGTCCTCCATGGTTTCCGCCAGCAGGATATACCCATAATTATTCAAGGATTTCTTCAGGATCTCCTTTCTGGACAGTTGAGCCACGAAACGGTCTGCCTCCTGAGAAACCGCGTTTGCAAGCGTCTCGCTTGTAGTGATCAGAATTGCGCTTGCAAGTTCGTCGTGCTCCGCCTGAGAAAGCAGATCCGCTGCCACAAACCGGGGATCGGCAGACTCATCCGCCAATACGAGGATCTCGCTGGGCCCTGCGATGGAATCGATGCTCACATGTCCGTAGACCGCCTTTTTTGCAAGGGCCACAAAGATATTGCCGGGGCCCACAATCTTGTCAACCTTCGGAATACTCTCGGTACCAAACGCAAGGGCAGCTATCGCCTGAGCGCCTCCAACCTTGTAGATCTGATCCACGCCTGCTTCGTTTGCGGCAACAAGTGTAGGCGCGTATACTTTTCCGTCCGGTCCGGGAGGCGTCGTCATAATGATCTGATCCACGCCTGCCACCTTCGCCGGCAGCACATTCATCAGTACGGAGGAAGGGTATACGGCTTTTCCACCGGGTACATAGACGCCCACTCGCTTAAGGGCAGTCACCTTCTGGCCCAGAATGGTTCCGTCGGGCTTGCTGTCAAACCAGCTGTACTGCTTTTGTTTTTCGTGATAACCGGCAATGTTTTCTTTTGCCTTCCGGATCACCTCCACAAGCCTGTCTTCCACAAGAGAATAGGCTTCCCGGATCTCCTCCTTTGAGACGAGGATATTCTCTCCGGTGATCTTAACATGATCAAATTTTTCCGTATAGGCAGACAGCGCCCGGTCTCTGTTTGTCCTTACCTCTTCCACGATGCCTGCCACTGTTTTTTCATAATCTCCGTAGCTGGCCGGACTGCGCTTCAGCAGATCCTCCAGCAGATTCTTCTTTGTCTCGTTTGTCAGCGTGATGATTCTCATATGGTCTCCACCTTTGCTAGATTACTTCTTTTAACGCGTTGATCAGATCCATGATCCGCTTATGTTCCATCTTCATGCTCACCTGATTGACGATCATGCGGGCGGACAGCGGGCAGACTTCCTCCAGCACCTCCAGACCGTTTTCCCGCAGTGTGGAGCCCGTCTCCACAATATCTACAATCACATCGCTCAGGCCAACGATAGGCGCAAGCTCAATGGAACCGTTCAGCTTGATGATCTCCACCGTCTGGTGCTTTTTATTAAAAAAATAATCCCTTGCGATATTTGGGTATTTTGTAGCCACCCGGATCAGATCCTTGTGCTGCAGATAAGCGCCGGCCTCTTTTGGTCCGCATACGCACATGCGGCATTTTCCAAAGCCAAGATCCAGTACCTCGTAGAGCTTTCGCCCTTCCTCCATGATGGTATCTTTTCCCACTACACCGATATCCGCGGCGCCGTATTCCACATAGGTTGGCACATCAGGTCCCTTTGAAAGGAAAAATCTTAATTTCATTTCTTCATTGACAAAGATCAGCTTACGGGAATCTTTGTCCTTCATTTCTTCACAGGTGACGCCCACCTGCGCCAGCATCTCCATCGCCTTGTTTGCCAGTCGCCCTTTTCCAAGGGCAAATGTCAGATATTCCATATGTGATCACAACTCCCTGCTTTCGCCTGTTTCATTGATATAAAGCACACGAGCGCCCATATTTTGAGCCTGCGCCGCGTAATCGGACAGGTTTTTCCCGGACTGCCGCAAAACCATTGCTGCCGTCCTGTTTTCCCCGCGGAGCTTTCTTGCGTAGCCGATGGCGGCTGTAAGAGCGCCTTTTTCATAAACGATCAGCGTTTCACTTTCCCCGGCATCTGTAAGGGGCGTCTTCTGCCTGTCGATGGCGGACATCAGATGATCCACAAATACCACGAAACCAATGGCCGGTGAGGCTTTTCCAAAATACTGCATCAGGTTGTCATAACGGCCTCCTGTGGCTAGGGCCTGACCGATCCCGTAAGTATATGCCTTAAAGATAATGCCGGTATAATATTTGTATTTGCTCAGCATACCAAGATCAAAGGAAACATACTGCCGGCAATCGTATGCCTTCAGAATATCGTAAAGCTTGAGCAGCCGGTCAATGGCAGAGACGGATCTTGGATTTTTCGTCCACTGTCTGGCTTCACGGATCTTTTCCACTGAACCGAAAGCCTCTGTCAGTTGCATAAAAACTTTCTTCAGATCGTCGTCGATGGATTTGGCCGACAACATTTCATCAATGCCAAAGAAGCTTTTCTGGGAGATCAGCGTCCGCAGATTATCTCCCTCTTCTTCGCTGAATCCGGCTTCGTCGAGAAGTCCCTTAAAAAAATCGACCTCGCCGATCTCTATCTGAAATTCCGTAAGCCCGGCAGCTTTCAGGGTATCCGCCATCAGCGCGATCATCTCCGCGTCAGTCTCCACACTGCCATCCCCGAAAAGCTCCACGCCCATCTGGGTGGTCTCCTTTAAGCGTCCCTGATAGACAGCAGATTCATTGATAAAAGCGCTGCCGCCGTAGCAAAGCCTGACCGGAAGCTGCATATCTCCGTAATATTTTGCGGCGGAGCGGACAACAGAAGGGGTAAAATCCGGTCTCAGCACAAGGGTATTGCCCTCTCTGTCAAAAAATTTAAACAGATCTTTGGACGGCGTAGTACCTACTTCCCTGCTGAATATATCAAAATACTCAAAGGTAGGGGTCTGTATGTCATGAAACCCGTAATTCACAAATACGCGGTGCATCTCCTCCTGAAGCAGCAGCTTTCGCTTACATTCCTGATTATAAATATCCCGCACGCCCTCCGGCGTGTGGAGCAGTTTTCCTTCCATTCCATCCTCCATTTTCCAGCAAACAGAACCAAATACTTTAATTTTGTAAAGTGATAATACGCTACTAAGGCAATAGTATACGCGAGAACACAGATCCTGTCAATCCCTGAGTTCCAGATCCTTCTGCAGCGTTTCCAGATAATGCACAGGCGCGCCGGAGGATGCGCTGATCAAAAACGCAGGATCCAATTCCTCATAACGGAAGCTTTTCCGTCCGCCGTTTTCCATTCTCTCCCAAAACTTTTTCAGGCGTCCATAGGTGAGATAATAAAAGAGCTCTTTTTCCGTATAGTACAGGATCAAAAAAGAAACACCGCCCTGCTTTTCAAAATCTCCCATGAAAGTAAATTGGT
>CANQQN010000051.1 GCA_947625995.1 uncultured Lachnospiraceae bacterium | reverse complement strand
GGACGATCTGGCGGTGAAACGGATCATCAACGTGCCGAGGCGAGGGGTGGGCAACACTACCATTGCCCGCATTGAGTAATATGCCCTGAACAACGGCATCAGTTTTTATGAGGGACTGCTTCAAGCTGACCAGATTCCCGGCGCCGGGCGGGCGCTGAAAAATATCCGGTCTTTTACCACACCTATGCAAGTGGTGCAAAGTAAGCTGGAATACATTTCCGTGCGGGAGATTTTGGAGGAGATTATCGAGGTTACGGGCTATGTGCGGGAACTGGAAGCAGAAGGCACCGAGGAGGCTCAAAGCCGCATAGAAAATATCGACGAGCTTTTCAACAAGATCGCGGATTATGAGGAAAGCGCGGAGGAACCCTCTTTGAGCGGATTCTTACAGGAGGTAGCGTTGGTGGCGGACATCGACGGACTGGAGGATGACAAAAATTATGTGGTACTTATGACCCTCCACAGCGCCAAGGGGCTGGAATTTCCCAGCGTATACCTTACCGGCATGGAGGATGGGGTGTTTCCCAGCTATATGTCCTTCTCCGGCGATGACCCCTCCGATCTGGAAGAGGAACGGCGTCTCTGCTATGTGGGCATCACCCGCGCAAAAAAGGAGCTTACCCTTACCTGCGCAAAGATGCGCATGCAGCGGGGAGAGACCCACTACAACCAGCCTTCCAGATTCCTGATGGAGATACCCGCAGAACTGACTACGTCTAAGAGAAAAGCAGGAAGGTCGGGAGAAAGCAGTGGGACCGGCGGCCGCGGAAGCGTGACTGCAGGCAAAAGGAGCAGCGCGTATGCGGAGAGAAAGCCTTATCAGACCAAGATCTTTACCGGCCAGCAGATCAAGATCGAAAAGGCCGGGAGCCTGCCTTACGGCGTGGGAGATAAGGTTTCTCATGTCAAGTTCGGACAGGGCACCGTTCTTGAGATCGCGGATGGCGGCAGGGATTACGAGGTGAAGGTGGATTTTGAAAAGTACGGTGTGAAAAAAATGTTCGCCTCTTTTGCAAAATTAAAAAAAGTGTAAAGAAAAAAATTGAAAATATAGAGTGAAAAATCGTGAATTGGATATAGTAAAATCAGAAAAGGTGTGCTATAATCAACCCATAAGCGGTAAAATAAATATTATGAAGATAGATCATACATGAAAGGAGGGCTTATTATGAGCCGTATGGAGGAATTGGTAAACGCATCAAAGCTTTCTGAGCTGTTGCACCGGAAGGAGAAGGAGGAAAACTGCAGGCATGCGATCACGGTCATCCTTGCGATCATCGGAGCCGTAGCGGCGGTGGCTGCCATCGCTTACGCAGTGTACCGTTATTTCACCCCCGATTATCTGGAGGACTTTGAAGAAGACTATGATGATGATTTTGATGATATGTTCTTTGCGGAGGACGAGGATCTTGGACAGACAGTAAAGGACGCAGCCAAAACCGCAGAAAAAGCAGCGGAAGACGCTGTTGAAGACGCCGTGGACGCAGCCAAGGAAGCTGTTGAGGATGCCGCAGAATAAGCGGATCAGTCGTAATAACGGGTTTAAAAGAGTTTCCCATGCGGAGTGAAGAACGTGTGGGAAGCTTTTTTGTTATAGGGGATTTGGCTGCAAGAGCCCTGCTTTTTTATGCAGCCGTCAATTTGAATAATTCCGTCAAAAGAATAACAGGAGTCAGTGAGAGATGAAGAAGGGACAGATTGCAGAAGGAAAAGTAGAAAAGATCTTATTTCCAAATAAAGGCGTGGTGACGGCAGAAGGCCAGCCGGTAGTCGTAAAGAACGCGCTGCCGGGGCAGAAGATCCGGTTTTGTATCAGCAAGGCGCGGAACGGCCGCTTGGAAGGCAGGCTTTTGGAGGTGCTTGAGAGGGGACAGACGGAGCGGCAGCCTGCCTGCGAAAACTTCGGGCAGTGCGGCGGATGCCTGTATTTGTCCCTGCCCTATGAGGAACAGCTTCGTATCAAGGAAACGCAGGTAAAAGAGATCCTCGACCAAGCGGTTTTGGGCGCGTACGTCTTTGAAGGGATTCTGCCAAGTCCAAGACCTTACGGTTACCGCAATAAGATGGAGTTTTCTTTCGGAGATGCATACAAGGACGGCCCCCTTTCTCTTGGTATGCATAAACGGGGCAGTTTTTATGATGTGGTCACTGCGGATAGCTGCCAGATCGTGGATGAGGATTACAGGAAAATCCTTATGGCGACCCTTGGTTATTTTCGGGAAAAGGGCACGCCTTATTTTCACAAGATGACCCATCGGGGCTTTTTGCGGCATCTGCTTGTGCGGAAAGGCACGAAGAGCGGGGAGATCCTTATCGATTTGGTGACCACTTCTCAGGAGGGCAACTGGTCCGAAGAGGAAAAGGGGGAGTTTGCAAAACTGCTCCTGAAGCTCGAACTGCAGGGAACGATTGCGGGTATTCTACATACGGTAAACGACAGCCTGTCGGATGTGGTGAAAAATGACGGCACCCGCATTCTTTACGGAAAGGATCATTTTTATGAAGCGCTTTTGGGGCTTCGGTTCCGGATCACGCCTTTTTCCTTCTTTCAGACCAATTCGCTGGGGGCGGAGACGCTCTATGAGAAGGTTCGGGAATATGTGGGAGACGCCGCAAGGGGCCGGACGGTGTTTGACCTGTACAGTGGCACCGGGACCATTGCCCAGATGCTGGCGCCTGTGGCAAAGAAAGTGACGGGTGTGGAGATCGTGGAAGAAGCGGTGGCCGCCGCAAGGGAGAACGCCCGGACAAACGGACTTTCTAACTGTGAGTTTCTGGCGGGAGATGTGCTGAAGGTGATCGATGAGATCACAGACAAACCGGATCTGATCGTATTGGATCCGCCGAGGGACGGCATCCATCCGAAAGCCCTGAAAAAGATCATTGATTTTGGGGTGGAGCGGATCGTCTATATCTCCTGTAAGCCCACCAGCCTCGCCAGAGATCTTGCGGCGTTGCAGGCGGGAGGATACCGGGCGGAGAAGGCTGTGGCGGTGGATATGTTTCCGTGGACGGGGAATGTGGAAAGTCTTATGGAACTGAAAAAAGTATTATAGAAGGAGAGGCACCATATCCACGATTTTGAGTGGTTTTCCTTTAAACGGCCAAAGGAGGAATATTTCTATCTGTTGTTTTTAAATTTGAAGCGGAATATGCCGGGAAAATGCGCCAATCGGCGTTGTGACCTATCAATTGCACAATACGTTGCCGGATAAGATGAAAGCAATGCTGCCGGCCGTGCGGTTTTGAGAAGTGTTCCTCGACTGGAAAATCCAATAGTAAATCACTGTCCTTTCAGAAAATGGCAAAAGAAAAGCACCTATCATTTGTGACAGATGCTTAACCTTATCAATATGTTTATTGCCTTAATTTTCATTCTATTTTAAGGGAATAGAAGAATGGTTACGAGAATCAGTTTACTCTGCAATAGCAAGTATTCTTCCCTGAACCCTCTCGTTTCAGTTCGCCGGAAACCACAAGTTTTCGCAATGCACCCTCTATGGAACTAACGCTGAGAGAGGGACACAGTTCTCGAATGTCCTGTTTTGTGAAACGGCCGATTTTATTCATAGTAGCGCGCCTTACCTTTTCAAGCGCGGAAAGCTTTGTCTCTACTAAGGCAAATCGATCCTCAAAGTCCTTATAGGCAGCAAGGATCGTTCCGAGCAGAAACTTAATGAACGGAACCGCATCTTCATTGCCCTCGTGCCAGCCAATTTGTGCCTGACCGAGCGCGTCATAATATAAATCTTTATTCTTCGCGATCTTTGCTTCCAACGAAATATATTTTCCGACATAGAAGCCGCTTCTGTATAAAAGCAGAGTTGTCAATAGCCGGCTCATTCTGCCGTTCCCGTCGTTGAATGGGTGAATGCAAAGAAAGTCGTGAATGAAAACAGGAATCGCGATAAGCGGTTCTATTTCCATGTTACCGGTAACACGGTTGTATTCCTCGCAAATTCTGTCCAGTGCCTCCGGCGTCTCGTAGGGTGGCAGTGGCGTAAACAGGGTTTCCACATGACCATCCGGATGGGTTGCGCTGATATAATTTTGCGCGTTTTTTGTCCTGCCTGCCATCGGGTTGTTCATGTGGCTGTACAAGATTTTATGAAGCTGAAGAATGTAATTCTGCGTGATTGGAATGACGTCAAAACTCTCATGGATCAGATTGAGGACATCACGGTATCCGGCGATTTCCTGTTCGTCACGGTTTTTTGGCGTTGTTTTTTCCTCGACCAACTGCCGGATGCGCGTATTGGTCGTAATGATCCCTTCGATTGCGTTAGAGGCCTCAGTACTTTGTACCTTTGCGATCTCGACCAGTTTTTCCAGTTCTTTTGGCCGCTGCTTCAGATACAGTTCCTGCTTTCCGGCTTCTTTATAAATCGCAGCAATCAAGCCGAGAATTTCCGAATCCCATTTTTGGTTTTTGATTGCCGAGTAGTTAAACTCTCGCATTCTCTTCACCTCTGCATTTTCCCTTAAATTTTATCGCGTATTAAGGGAAAGGTCAATACTCTACGAGAAAATACCATTCATATTATTCCAGATTTAAGGGCAAATTATGAATTCAATCTTTCCGCAGATCATACCGTCAGCTTACCCAGCAGCACATCAATGTCTATGGGCTTGGCGAGAAAGTCGTCCATACCGCATGCGAAAGCTTTCTTCTGGTCCTCCACCGTGCAGTTCGCGCTGCAGGCCAGTATCTTGACAGTCTTGGCGTCAGGACGGTCCAGAGCGCGGATCGCGGCGGTAGCTTCAAAGCCGTCCATTTCCGGCATGAGCAGATCCATGAGGATGACGCCGTAAGTTCCGCATTCCGACGAGGAAAACAAATCCAGAGCTTCCCGCCCGTTCACTGCCAGTTTGGCATCGTATTCATTTTCAGAAAGCAATTCCAGCATGATCTCTCCATTCAATTCATTGTCTTCGGCGATCAGAATACAGGGCTTGTCTTGAGGCGGCACGAAAGCCGTGGCTTTTTCAGCGGCAGGGGTGTCTGCCGGCTCGGCAGGGAAGAAAAAGGTAAAGGTACTTCCCTTATTAGGTTGGCTCACAAAACTGATATCGCCGTCCATCAGCTTCGCCAGACGGTGGCAGATAGAAAGTCCCAGCCCGACGCCCTCATCGCCCTTGGAGACAGTGTCCCGTTCCTGCGCAAACGCGTCAAAGATGTTGTCTTGAAAAGCTTTGCTCATACCCTTGCCTGTGTCTGAGACATGGATCTCTGTGAGGATCTTTCTGTTTTCTTCAAGAGTCTGACAGGCAGAGACCGTGACTTTTCCACCCTCAGGAGTAAATTTTTTGGCGTTGTCCAACAGATTCAGCAGGATCTGCTGAATGCGCACTTCATCGCCGATGATATTGGCATAGGGAAGTGAGATATCTGTTTGGAACAGGATATTTTTTTCCTTCATACCATTTTGGACAATGGTTTCCACAGTGGCCAGGAGCAATCTCAGATCCATAGGCTTATGCTCAATCTTGAAATCCCCATTGTGAAGCATGGACATATCAAGAATATCGTTGACGAGAGCCAGCAGATAGTTGGCGGTGGTGGTAGACTGATGGAGATATCGTGCAAGCTGCTCCTCATCATGAAGCTTGTGGGCCATCAGGTAATTCAGCCCGATCAGACCGTTGAGCGGCGTGCGCACCTCATGGCTCATGGTAGACAAAAACCGGCTTTTGGCCCTTGCGTCCGCTTTCGCCTCCACAGACTGCAGGCGTTGGCGCAAGAGCAGGACCACCAACGCGACGATCAGCAGGAATGCCGCCGATAATATCACCAGCGCATATCTGTAGCGGTACAGAAAATCAAGGGGCGTGAAAGAATACCGGTTTTCCATGATAGCCTGAATGGTAAAGCTGTCCAGTTCTTCATCGGTCATCTGCGCAATGGATTTATTCAATATGGAGATCAGGGTGTCTCCGTCTGAACTTGCGGGATTGCCATTTTCGTCAAAGGGAACTACGGCGGAAAAGCAGAGAAGATCATCCGTGTCCAGAATGGGGATCACCTTGAGATTTTCATAAGAAGGTTTGTAGAGCCAGTATTCCACAACATACTGATTCATGATCATCAGATCCGTCTTGCCGGAATTTACGGCGGAAAAACAATCCTCGATAGACGGATAATCTACAATAGAATAATTGGGGTAGGTTTCGTGCAGCACCTTTTTGATCGTCTGGGAACCGCTGGAAACTGCGACCGAGAGATTGGCGTCATAGGAAAAGGTAAGATCCCGTCTGGCCACGAATACTTTCCGGCTGGACAGATAGGGATCGCTCATCATGATTCCTTTTGCACCCAGATTTTCCCTGTTGTATTCTACGCTTGTGACCAGATTCAGGCCCTCGCTCATCAGGTAATCGTAGGTCACAGCGCCCGCGGGAAGCGGGACATATTCAAAGGTAAGGCCGCTGATCTCCTGAATCCGGTCAAAGATATAGCGGGAAATACCGGATAATTCTCCGTTTCGGTCTGAAAACGACACGGGAATGCGGTCTTGGACATACCCCACCTTCAGCGTGCCCGCGGTTTCAACATAGGCTTTTTCGCTGTCGGAAAGCGCCGGCGCGCCGGTGGTGGCGTCAGCTTTGCAGACGATGCTTCCCGTGAGAATGGCGCTTGTAAAAAGAAATATGGATAAGCACATAAAAATACGACGCAGCATGATGATCTCACGATTCCTCTTTTCCATTAAAACAATAAGTACAAAGCTTGCAGGGAGAGATGCCGATGGATTGTTCCATATCGTCAAGTCTGCTGTAGCGCAGAGAGGTGAAATTCTGCTGTTTGCGGATTTCTTCCACCATCTCTTTGTAATCGGTGCTGTTTGGATCGGTATAGTCGTCCAACCGCTTTTCGGCCTGATCGCCTTCCCGTTCAAGGATCACCCGCCGGGTGATCAGATCAAGATCCGATTTGGACCGGGAAAAATTCAAAAATTTGCAGCCGTAGACCAGAGGCGGACAGGCAGGCCGCACATGCACTTCCTTTGTGCCGTGCTGATACAAGAATTCCGTAGTTTCCCGAAGCTGGGTTCCGCGTACAATGGAATCGTCGATGAGTACCAGACGTTTGTCTTTGATCAGTTGGTGTACAGGGATCAGCTTCATGCGGGCGATCAGGTTGCGCTGGCTCTGATTAGGCGGCATAAAGGACCGAGGCCATGTGGGCGTATACTTGATGAAAGGTCTGGCAAAGGGAATGCCGGAAGCATGAGCATAGCCGATGGCGTGGGCGGTGCCGGAGTCGGGCACGCCCGCCACGTAATCCGGATGTACGTCGTCTCGCTTTGCCAGCATGCCGCCGCAGCGGTAACGCATTTCTTCCACGTTAACGCCCTCATAAGAGGAATTGGGGTAGCCGTAGTAGACCCAAAGGAAGCTGCAGATTTGCATTTTGTCTCCCGGCGGGCTTACGGTTTCCGCGCCGTCCGGCGTGATGAACACGATCTCTCCGGGGCCAAGCTCCTTGTAGTCCTGATATCCGAGATTGTAATAAGCAAAGTTTTCAAAGGAGGCACAGATAGAGCCATCCTTTTTTCCTAATACAACAGGCATTCTGCCCAGACGGTCTCTGGCGGCGTACAGGCCCTTCTCCGTAAGCAGCAGGATATTCATGCTGCCGTTGATCTTATGCTGTGCGTGTCTGATGCCCTCCACAATGGAATCCCGCTGGTTGATCAGTGAGGCTACCAGCTCCGTGGCGTTCACACCGCCGCCGCTCATTTCCAGAAAATGTGTGGAGCCGTTTTTGTAGGAGTATTCCACCAGCTCCTCTGCGTTGTTGATGCGCCCTACGGTAGTGATGGCGAAGCTGCCCAGATGCGACTGCACCAGAAGGGGCTGCGGCTCGCTGTCAGAGATACAGCCGATGCCCATATTGCCTTCCAATTCTGTTACATCCCGCTCAAATTTTGTGCGGAAGGGAGAATTTTCAATATTGTGGATCGCCCGGTCAAATCCGCGGGGGCCATAGACGGCCATGCCGCCGCGCCGGGTGCCAAGATGCGAGTGATAATCGGTTCCGAAAAATAAATTGGCTACACAGTCTTCTTTTGATACAACTCCAAAAATACCACCCATATGTCTCTCTCCTTTCTTTTGTTCATGTGTCGTTTCAGGATGTTCCTAAATCTGATTATATCGGAAAGAAAGACCTTTGACAATCGAAAAATCAAGATTCTGCATTAATTTTGACACACTTTTTCAGGTGTGCTATAGTAAATTTAAAATATTTGCCAATTCTGTCCGTGAGTATGACGGCAGGCTCTCGGATCTGTAAGGAGGGAACAGTTTCTATGCGTATATTATTGGCTGAGGACGAGCGGGATCTGAACGCCCTGATCACACAAAAGCTTACCGATGAAGGGTACAGCGTTGACAGCTGCTTTGACGGAAAGGAAGCCATGGATATTCTGTCCTATACGGATTACGACGGCGTTATTCTGGATGTGATGATGCCGGAAGCGGACGGCTTTGCGGTGCTGAAAAGCTTGCGGGGCAGGGGAAAGGCGACGCCTGTTCTGATGCTCACGGCCAGAGACGCCATAGAGGACCGGGTCCAAGGACTGGACAGCGGGGCCAATGATTATCTGGTAAAGCCCTTTTCTTTTGAGGAACTGCTGGCCCGCCTGCGGGTCATGACGAGAGTGTCCTTCGGCAGGGCCAGCAACGTGCTTCAGGTGGCGGATCTGACGCTGGATGCGGCTGCCCATACCGTAAAGCGGGGAGAACAAACCATTACGCTGTCCGCAAAAGAATTTGCGCTGTTGGAATATATGATGAATCATCAGGGAACCGTACTTTCCAGAGAGAGGATCGAGGATCATATCTGGAATTTTGACTATGAGGGCGGGACCAACGTGGTGGATGTGTATGTAAGCTACCTCCGCAAAAAGATCGACAGCGGCCACGAGGTAAAGCTGATACACACTGTCCGCGGAAAGGGCTATGTGCTCCGGAATGGGGATTAAAATGAAACGTTTGTCTATGCGCGCGAAGATCACGCTCTGGTTTACGGCTGCGCTGATCATGGTTGTTTTGTTTACGTATTTTATCATGCTGACTGCCAGCAATCAGATTCTGCAAAAAACCATCAGGGACAGCCTTGTGGAGACTGTGGAAAACAATTATAATGAGATCAGATACTACGGATCCATGGAGGAAGTGGCGCCGGACAAGGACGCCAGCCATTTTTTGCGGTTTGAAAACGGGATTCTGGAAGTGAACGATGACTTTTTAGACGCGGTGAATCAGGTTTACACCGGGCTGTACGATGACGACGGCACGCTGATCTACGGCGAGAATCCGGTATCTGGCAGTGTTTCGGATATAAAATTCATGGATTCCCGGATCCAGTCCAAAAAAGTCAAGGGCGTCCGTTATTATATCTTCGACCGCAAGCTGTCGGCGAAGGGAATGGAGGGCCTGTGGATGCGGGGCGTGGTTTCCGAGGCGCAGGGCACTACTCAGATGACGGGCATTATCAGACTTTCTGTCATTATCCTGCCCTTGCTGGTGCTGGTGGCTGCTGTCGGCGGATATTTCCTTGTGAAAGGTTCTCTGCGGCCCCTTCAGCAGATCTCCGAAACCGCCGTTCAGATCGGCAGGGAAAACGATCTGAAAAAGCGCATTGATATCGGGGCCGGAAAAGATGAACTGCATCAGCTGGCCGATACCTTCAACGATATGCTAGACAAGCTGGAAAAGGCCTTTGAGACAGAGCGGCAGTTTATCTCCGACGCCTCTCACGAACTGCGCACGCCCATGTCGGTCATATCCGCCCAGTGCGAGATGAGTCTGGAACAGAGGAGAAGCCCGGAGGAATATGAAAAGGCGCTTCAGGTAATTTCCCGGCAGAGCAGGAAGCTGTCAAAGCTCATCAATGATATGCTGGAATTTACCAGACTGGAGGCAGGGGCGGACAGATACAAAAAAGAACCTGTGGATATGACAGAGCTTACGGCGTCTCTCTGTGAGGACATGGCGCTGATCAGGGAAAATGGGATCACGCTGACCTATGAAGCCCAGGAGAAGATCATGTACACAGGAAACAGGGAGCTTTTGTCGCGGCTTTTGATGAATCTGGTGAGCAACGCCTACCGGTATGGCAAAAAGGACGGACATATTGTTGTCAGCCTGCGAAAAGAAAAGGACGCGGTATTGTTATCGGTGACGGACGACGGGATCGGTATCGCCAGGGAGGAACAGGAAAAGATCTTCCGGCGGTTCTATCAGACGGATAACTCCCGCTTTCACGCCGGAATTGGCCTTGGACTGGCCATGGCGAAAGAGATCGTGCATTTTCATGGCGGAGAGATCACGGTGGAAAGCCGTATCGGGGAGGGAAGCACTTTCCTTGTGCGGCTGCCATGTTAATTTTTTCCAAATAAATTGTACTCTAATGATTCTCTAATATTTGTTCAGTATAATGAGTACAAAAGAAAGGAGTGGTTTACATGACGAAGATCAAAAATTTATTTTCAACACCGAAGAAAGCGGCTATCACCGTTGTTTGCGCCGTGGCTGTGCTGGCGGTTGGCATCTTTGGCACGGTATCTGCCGTGCAGGCTTTCGCAGAAGGCTCTTCCATCGGCGCGGAGAATGCGCAGAATTTTGCCTTTGCGGACGCGGGGATAGATCCGGTCACGGCAAAAAATGTCCGCACGGAATTTGATTTTGAACAGGGACAGTTTGTATACGAAGTGGAATTTGTTGTGGATGGAACAGAGTATGAATACTGGATCAAGGCTTCCGACGGTTCCGTGGTGAAAAAACAGCAGGAGATCGTCACCGCGGACGGCTCCAACGCCGTTGTGTCTGCCAAGATCACTATGGATCAGGCAAAGGAAGCGGCTCTTGCGGACGCAGGCCTGAAGCTTTCTGATGTAACGTTTACAAAGGAAAAGCTGGATCTGGACGATGGGATCTCTGTCTATGAGCTGGATTTCTATGCGGGAAATACGGAATATGAATACGAGATCTACGCGGATTCGGGAAACATTTACAGTAAGAGTAAAGAGCCCTATAACGGAAAGACGCCGGGAGCGACAAAAGCGCCGGACGCGAAAAGTACAGAAGCGCCTAAGAGCACGGCTTCTCCCTCTGCTTCGGCGGCGCCCGGCGGGCAAGGCCAGTCTGCACAGAGCGGCGGCAGTACCCAGCAGAACCAGCCTGCGCAAAACGGCGGCAGCAGCACCCAGCAGGGCCAGCCTGCACAGAGCGGCGGCAGCAC
>CANQQN010000050.1 GCA_947625995.1 uncultured Lachnospiraceae bacterium | reverse complement strand
ATCTGCGGGCTGGGCGCGAAGCTTCTGGGCTGCCAAAAGGAGCAGGTGGAATTTGACGGAAAGCAGGTGTACATACAAAAGAAAAAAGAGGATCTTCAGCAGGAGAAGACGGTCTCTTTGGCAGAGATCGTGGTGGCCTCTATGTGCGGCAACGACGTGGCGCTGGAAACTACCTATACCCACAGTTCTCCGGTATCGCCGCCGCCTTTTATGGCAGGCGTTGCGGAGATCGAACTGGATCCGGATACAGGCCATGTGGAGGTCGTGGATTTTTATGCCGCCGTGGACTGTGGCACGCCTATCAACCCCAATCTTGCAAGGGTGCAGGCGGAGGGCGGCATTCTACAGGGCATCGGTATGGCCCTGACGGAGAATATCACCTACGGCAAAGAGGGGCAGGTTTACGAAAATTCTCTGATGCAGTACAAGATTCCCGCCCGGACGGATTTCGGACACATTCATGTGGCTTTTGAAAACAGCTATGAGGACGCCGGTCCCTTCGGAGCCAAATCCATCGGGGAGATCGTGATCAACACCCCGCTGCCGGCCATTGCGGACGCTGTTTATCAGGCCGGTGGCAGGCGGTTTTATGAACTGCCCATTTTGCCTTGGCAGATCGTGGAATGACTGTGGCTCAAAAGAAGGGGCGGGCGGTCAACAGTAAATAGTAATAAAAAATAAAATCGTAGAAAGGCTGGTTTACAAAGAAAAAGCAGTCGTTTATAATATAAATTAGGAAAATGTAGTTTGAAGGGAGAAGAACTATGCGTTACGAAATCAAAGGAGAAACGCTTCCTGTGGTGGTATGTCATTTGGAGAGCGGCGAGAAGATGATCACTGAGCGGGGTTCCATGAGCTGGATGTCCCCCAATATGAAAATGGAGACCTCCTCCAACGGCGGCATCGGAAAGGCTTTTGGAAGGATGTTTGCGGGAGAATCTTTATTTCAGAATAGTTATACTGCGGCAGGCGGTCCCGGCATGATCGCCTTTGCGTCCAGTTTTCCGGGGAAGATCGTTCCTTATGAGATCGGTCCGGGAAAAGAACTGGTAGTACAGAAATCGGGCTTTCTGGCTTCTGAGGCCGGGGTCGGCCTCTCGGTATTCTTCCAGAAAAAGCTGGGCGCCGGCTTCTTTGGCGGCGAGGGCTTTATTATGCAGAAGCTGTCCGGAAACGGCATCGCCTTTCTGGAATTTGACGGGCATATCATAGAATATGACCTGCAGCCCGGCCAGAAGATCATTGTAGACACAGGGTATCTGGCGGCTATGGACAGTACCTGTTCCATGGAGATCCAGACGGTGCCGGGGTTGAAAAACAAGCTGCTCGGCGGCGAAGGCTTTTTCAATACGGTCATTACCGGTCCGGGCCATATCTGGCTGCAGACTATGCCGATCTCCGGCGTGGCGGCCGCACTTTTGAAATATATGCCCGCCGGAGGAAATTAAGGACGGCATAGGGATATAGTTGAAAAGCGGATAGTAATTAAGGGGTGACTGTATGGAAAAGGCGAAAGTTTATTTTACGAAAAAGATCACGCCGGAAAAGGTAATTGAGATGTACCGAGCGCTTGACCGGCCTCTGACCGGCAGGGTGGCGGTAAAGGTACATTCCGGTGAAGCCGGCAATCAGAATTTTCTCCATCCGGAATTCATGCGTCCCATGGTGGAGTATGTAAAGGGTACGGTGGTGGAGTGCAACACCGCTTACGACGGAGAGAGAAATTCCACGGAAAAGCATGAGAAGCTGATGGAGGACCACGGCTGGAAAAAATACTTTCAGGTGGATCTGATGGACGGGGAGGGCCCGGATCTAAAGCTTGAGATCCCCAACGGGCATGTCCTGAAGGAAAACTACGTGGGGAAGCATATGGCGGACTACGATTCCATGCTTGTGCTGGCCCACTTTAAAGGCCATCCCGCCGGCGGCTACGGCGGCGCGCTGAAGCAGCTTGCCATTGGATGCGCGTCCACGAAGGGAAAATGCCTCATTCATTCCGGCGGGCGCATCGACGATCAGAATATCGTCTGGGGTCACATGGCGCCTCAGGATGTATTTTGCGAATCCATGGCGGACGCGGCGGAGAGTATCGCCGAGTATTTTAAGGATCGGATCGCCTATGTGAACATCATGTGCAATCTGTCCGTGGACTGTGATTGCTGCGCCGTGGCGGAGGATCCCTGTATGGCGGATATCGGCATTCTGTCTTCTACGGATCCGGTGGCGCTGGATCAGGCGTGCATGGATCTGATCTATCAGTCGAAGGATCCCGGCAGGGACCATTTCCTTCAGAGAGTGGAATCCTTAAATGGAACCCACACCATAGACGCGGCGGCGGCCCTTGGCTTCGGCACGAAAGAATACGAGCTTATTTCTATTGATTAACCGGCAAAAAACTGCAGCAGATAGCAGGCTTTCACAGCTTGTCTGCCGCAGTTTTTTTATGACAGATCCGCGCCGTTTGTCCGGATCACTTTCTGATACCAGTAAAAGCTGTCTTTTTTGATTCTCTTTAAGGTTCCGCGGCCCAGATCGTCCTGATCCACATAGATGAACCCATAGCGCTTGCTCATCTGGCTGGTGGAGGCGCTGATCAGGTCGATGGGCGCCCAGCTTGTGTAGCCCATCAGTTCCACGCCTGCTTCAACGGCTTTTTTCATCTCCTGAAAATGCCTGCGGAAATAGTCGATCCGGTAGGGGTCGTGAATGGAGCCGTCCGGCTCCACCACGTCCTTTGCCCCGATGCCGTTCTCCACCACAAACAACGGTTTTTTATAACGATCATATAGCTCGATCAGGGAGATGCGCAGGCCTACGGGATCTACCTGCCAGCCCCATTCACTGGATGAGAGATAGGGATTCCTGACGCCAAGCACCGTATTGCCCGGCGTCCTTTCGGCGTTTGGGTCCGCGGACTCCGTCATGCTCATATAATAACTGAAGGACACAAAATCCACAGTGCCCTCCTTGATGATCTTCAGGTCGCCGGGCTCCATTTCAATAGAGATGCCCCGGTTTTCCAGATTTTTTAAGATCAGTCTCGGATATTCCCCAAATACCATCACATCGGAATAAAATACGTTTTTTAGATTTTTCTGCTGGGTAACTGCCACATCCTCCGGCGCGCAGGTGCGCGGGTAGGTGGTAAGCTTTGTGAGCATACAGCCTATCTCGCTGCCGGGGATCATCTCGTGGCAGAGCTTTGTGGTCAGACCCGCCGCCACAAACTGGTGGTGCAGCGCCTGATAGCAGCAGGCGATCTCGCCCTTTTCCCCGCAAAGTTCTGGTATGATGCCCGCCGTAATGAAGGAGTGCCTCAGAATGCTGTCCACTTCATTAAAATTCAGCCAGTATTTTACATATTTTCCATAGTGGGAAAAGCAGGTGCGGCAGAACCGCAGAAAACAGTCGATGACCCGGCGGTCTGTCCAGCCGTTGTAGTTTAAGCTCAGAGCCAGAGGCATCTCATAGTGTGACAGCGTTACCAGCGGCTCGATATGCAGCCGCTTCATTTCCTGAAAAACACTGTCGTAGAAGGCCAATCCTGCAGGGTTTGGCTCTTTTTCTTCTCCCGTTGGGAACAGTCTTGTCCAAGCGATGGAGAGACGGAATACTTTGAAACCCATTTCCGCAAGCAGCGCCAGATCCTCCTTGTAATGGTGAAAAAAGTCGATGCCCCGGCGTTTTGGATAATAGGTATCATCCAAGTCCTCCATCGCCTGCTTGATGGCCGTGCTGGAAATAGTCACATGGGACTTGTAGTCCCGCACATCCACGTTGGGCTTGTAGGTGGCCACGTCGTCAACGGACCAGCCCTTGCCGTCCACATTCCAAGCGCCCTCGATCTGGTTTGCGGCTGTGGCGCCGCCCCACAAAAATCCTTCAGGAAAGCTCATGATCTTCCTCCTTCCGGGCAAAGCCGATGATAGTATCCCCGTGCTGTACCATGCCCTCCGGAGCCTTATCGATTTTAAAGTCGTCGGAGTTGGTGAGGATTACAGGGGTCACGGTGTCATAGCCCTCGTTTTTCAGCGCTTCCAGATCAAATTTCATGATCAGCTGTCCGGCTTTTACCTTGTCGCCGTTTTTTACCTGAGGCTCGAAATGCTTACCCTCCAGTTTTACGGTGTCAAGGCCCACATGGACCAGAAGCTCCGCGCCGTTTTCACAGGCCATGGAGATGGCGTGCTTGGAATCAAATACCGTTTCGATGGTGGCGTCCGCCGGCGCGTACAGTTCTCCTTTTTCCGGAATGACCGCCATGCCGCCGCCTAAGATCCCTGCGGAGAACACTTCGTCGCTGACATCCTCCAGAGGGATCAGTTTTCCTTTCAGCGGACTTAGGATAGAACCGCCGCTTTTTGCCGGATGCTCTTTTTGGGGTAATTCACCGGAAGCATCGTCCCTTTGGCCGTCAGATGTGGCGGCAGTCAGCCTGCTGTCCCGATACAGCACAAGGGTTGCGAGAAAAGAGACGAACAGCGCCACACCGAAGCCAACAAAGGACCAGAGGATATTCCTGCTGTTTTCCGGGTCCACAAACATGGCCATGCCGGCAAGGCCGGGCCCCATAGCCACAAAAGCTTTCAGCCCCGCCAGTCCGACGGCCAGCCCGCTGACAAAGCTGCCGATGACTACGCCGGAGAGCGCCCGTTTATTCTGCAGGGTCACGCCGTACAGGGCCGGCTCTGTGATGCCGAAGAGAGCAGAAATGCCTGCGGAAACCGCTGTGGACCGGGTGTCGGGATCTTTGGAGCGGAGAGCTACCGCAAAGCAGGCGCCGCTCTCGGAAATGTTGTGGGCCAGAGACGCAGGCATATACAGAAGCTCGGAACCCATCTCCGTGATGGAAGATACCGCGTAGGGAACGAAGGCCTTGTGCATACCGGTGGCGATCATAAACGGAAGAATGGCAGCTAGGAGGGCAACGGCGATCCAGCCCAGCCTGCCGTAGAGGAACAGGATCACGGCGGTCAGCCATTGTCCCACGGTGTATCCAACGGGACCAAGGATCAGGAGCGTCACAGGGATTACGACCGCAAAGCAGATCAGAGGAACAAAGAATACGCGGATCGGTTTCGGAGAAAATTTTGTCACGTACTTTTCCACAAAATATAAGAATCCCACACTTAAAATGGTAGGGAATACCTGATAGCTGTAGCTGATATTTGTCACTTCAATTCCCCACAGGCTGATGCCCTCCGCCATCAGGGCATTCATGCCCGGCAGGATCAGCGCTCCTGCGGCAGCCACCGCCACCAGCCGGTTGATATTCAGCTTGGTGGCCATGGTCACCGCCACCAGAATGGGCAGGAAGTAGAGCGCGGAGTCTGCGGCCTGAAACAGGACCCGATACCATGGGCTGTCGGCGGCCATGACGCCCGTGAGGGTCAGCAGGGACAAAAGGGCTTTTAAAATACCGGCGCCTGCGATGGCCGGTACCAGAGGCTGGAAGATGCCAACGATAAAATCAAGGATCGTTGCGCCCGGCTTCTTTTTTTCGCCGGAAGAGACCTGTGTTTTGCCGTCCCCCTGAAAGGTTCCGAGCCTGATCAGTTCGTCGTACACTTCGATGACGTCGTTTCCGATGACGACCTGACACTGGCTGCCGCTGCCCACTACGCCCATGACGCCGGAGGTGGCCTTCAGCGCGTCTTTGTCGATTTTCTCCGGATCGACAATGGAAAACCGCAGGCGGGTGGAGCAGTGCTCCAGATGAGTGACATTCGTCTCGCCGCCCACATGTTTTAATACTGCCTTGGCGATATCTGCATAATTTTTTGCCATGATCAATGCTCCTTTTTAAAAAAGATCGGGTGGTGTCCTGAATATTCGGACAGGAAAACGTTGACTTTGGACGTCAGGATCAAATGATTGGTGTTAGTATTGCCGGAAACAGGCGGAAAAATTTATAAAAAGAAAAATTGATTTATGGAAAGAATAAAATTATAATCAGGATAAGGCAGAAAGCTTTGGCGAGTATGGAAAGAGACGGACCGGTATCAAAATCCGGGAACCGCGGGGAAAGTAAGACAGGGACGGAGGAAATGATGAAGATCAGCCGGGAATTTTATCAGAAAGATGGGATCGCAGTGGCGCGGGGACTGCTGGGAAAGATCCTTGTGCATCATACCCCGGAAGGGGTCACAAAGGGTAAGATCGTGGAGACGGAAGCTTATATGGGACTTACGGATAAGGCTTCGCATTCTTACAGGGGACCAAAACAGGGCCGTACCAGCATTCAGTATGGCCCCGGCGGGTTTGCCTATATTTATTTTATTTATGGAATGCACACCTGTATGAATGTGGTGGCAAATGGACCCGAGACGCCGGAGGCGGTACTTATCCGCGCATTGGAGCCTGTCTTTGGCATTGAGTTGATGAAAAGCCGCCGGAATACGGGGCAGGTGGGACAGCTTTGCAGCGGGCCGGGAAAGCTCTGTCAGGCAATGGCAATCACCAGAGAGGATTACGGGGCGGATCTTTGCGGAGATGTCCTGTATGTGGAGGACGCGCCCCCACTGCCGGAAACAGATATTCTGGCGTCGCCCCGGATCAATATTGATTACGCGGAGGAAGCACGGGAATTCCTCTGGAGGTTTACGATCAGGGACAATCCCTTTGTATCGAAGTAAAAGGAAGTCCGGTTTATGCGTGATCCAGCAGGTGAGGATCATTTTTCAGGGCATGCGCCTTGATTTTTTCAAAGGTTTCCTCGCTTAAGTCGTGCTCCACCTTGCAGGCGTCTTTTGCCGCGGTTTTTTCGTCCACGCCCAGAGAGATGAAAAAGCCTGTCAGCAGCTTGTGACGGGTGTAAATATTGGAGGCGATCCCATAGCCGGAATCCGTCAGGGAGATGTAACCGTCCCGGTCCATCTCAATATAGCCGTTTTCACGGAGCTTTTTCATGGCTACGCTGATGCTGGGCTTTGAAAACTGCATTTCATTGGCAATATCAATAGAGCGCACCAGTCCCCTGCGCTCTTTTAAGATCAAGATCGTTTCCAGATAGTCTTCTGCGGATTGATGGATCTCCAAATTTCTACCCCCCTACAGACCGATAACAGTGTTTTTATAATATTAAAATACATGATATTTTTATTATTTGCAAGTAAAACAGTTGAAAAGTGGTTTTTAAGGATGTATAATCGAAGTTAGAAATAACTAACTATTAGGAGCTGAGGAGAATGGAATCAGTTGGAACAGGCGTTGTCGTATTGGTCATGATCGTGGCAATCTTTTTTGCCCTGAAGTCATCTGTCAGACATTTCAGGGGCGAAGGAGGCTGCTGCGGCGGAGGGGATCCGGATGTGAAAATGAAAAAGAAAAAGCTGGAAGGGAAAAAACTGGGAGAATTTACCTTGCGTGTAGAGGGCATGTCCTGCAGGCATTGCAGGGACAAGGTAGAAGAAGCCGCCAATGAGATCGACGGGGCGGTCTGCAAAGTGAATCTTGCAAAGAAGACGGCGACGGTGGCCTATGACAGACAGATCGAAAAGGAGGCGGTGATCGAGAAGATTAAAGCTGCGGGGTATGAAGTTTCTGAAATGCCTTGACTTTGAGATTTCCGTCGGCGTATAATAAGTTAAATCCACAGAGATGATAAAGAAATGAGGTGAAGAAATGGACGGTTGCGACAGTTACAGTCGAAGTCGCCGCGATGGATCACATGATGGCGGGGCAGCGGGGATGCGCCTGTTTTGTCTGTACGGCCGCAGGCTGCCCGTTTTTTCAGATAGTAGAGGATCTTGATCCCGGCTGCGGGAGCTTTGTGCCCCAAGGTCGGTGAAGGTTCCAAGGTTTGAAGTATCATGTGTCCATCGTTCAGCCAGTGTGCGGTTGTGTATGAATGACGCCGGCAAAAACGATGGCCTTTTTATGCCCAAAATCAGCGCCTTTAAGGACCGCGCTGTTTTTGAGAGAGGCCGTTTTGACGGGGAAGGGAGGATATGGACATGGATATGGATGAGAAGAGAACGGATGAATTGACAGCAGAGAAAGGAAGCGTGGAGCAGGAGATCATAGAGATCATTCTGAGCGGACAGCCGGACGAGGTGATCCGTGAGGAATTGGATAATTACCATGAAAACGATATCGCCGGCGTGCTGGAGGATCTGGATCCTTCCACGAGAAAACGGCTGTATAAGATCCTTGGGGTGGAGATGGTATCGGAGATCTTCACCTATCTGGACGACGTTTCGGAATATCTGGAGGAGCTTGGTCTGGAACATGCGGCGGACGTAATCGAGCAGATGGATGCGGACGACGCCATCGACGCACTGGAGGATGTGGATGATGATGTGAGGGAGGCGCTGATCTCCCGCATGGATCAGGGAGCCAAAGAGGACATTCGGCTGATCTCCTCCTATGACGAGGACCAGATCGGCAGCAGGATGACCACAAACTATATCATGATCCAACAGGATTATTCGGTAAAGCAGGCTATGCGCGCGCTGGTTGAGCAGGCGGAGGAAAACGACAACATCAATACCATCTATGTAGAGGATGCAGAGGGAAAATATTACGGCGCCATTGAACTGAAGGAACTGATCACCGCAAGAGAGGGTGACGATCTGAACGACATTATCAGTACTTCCTATCCTTCTGTAATGGCTACCGAGCGGGTCAGCGACTGTATCGAGCGGTTGAAGGATTACAAGGAGGATTCCATTCCTGTGCTGGATCCGGAGGAAGTCATCATCGGCGTCATCACGTCGGAGGACATTGTGGAGGCAGTGGACGACGAGCTTGGTGAGGATTATGCAAAGCTGGCCGGTCTGACCGCTGAGGAGGATCTCAACGAGACGCTGTTCGAGAGCATGAAAAAAAGGCTGCCATGGCTGGTGCTCCTTCTGTTTCTCGGTCTTCTTGTCTCTACGGTGGTAGGCCGGTTTGAAGGACTGGTGGATAAGATCGCCCTGATCGTCAGTTTTCAGTCGCTGGTGCTGGATATGTCAGGCAATGTGGGCACCCAGTCGCTGGCGGTCACTATCCGGGTGTTGATGGATGAAAATATCTCCGCAAAAGAAAAATTCTGGCTGGTAGTCAAGGAGACCAGAGTGGGTTTTGTGAACGGCCTGCTTCTGGGCAGTCTGGGTTTTGTGTTCATCTGCTGTTATCTGTGGCTTATAAAAGGAAGAGCGCTTTTGTACGCGGCGGCGATCTCCGGCTGCGTAGGACTGTCCCTGATGGCGGCCATGATGATCTCCGGCATGGTGGGTACGGTGGTGCCTCTGTTTTTTCACAAGCTGAAGGTAGATCCCGCAGTTGCGTCAGGCCCGCTGATCACCACAGTCAACGATCTGGTGGCGGTGGTCACTTACTACGGGCTGTCAAGCCTGATCTTGATCCAGTTTCTGAACGTGGTAGGGTAAAATTAATAAGGATAAAAAAGGGGCGTCCCTTAGGTCAGTTGGTGACTTTGGGGACGCCTATCTTTATTTGCAATGCCTTTCGATCTGTTGCTACCGGCAGCCGCCACCGGAGAAAAGTGTTGACAGGATTACTACGCTGTAATAGAATGTATTTAGCAATACTAAATATTAGAGATGTAAAGTTCCTGTAAAGGAAAGCAAGCAGGTAGGTTATGGATCAGAAATATGAACGGCAGATGAAAAAAGGCGTTTATGAGATGCTGGTGCTGCATCTTCTGGACGAGGGGGAAAAGTACGGATATCAGCTGCTAAACGAGATGCAGCAAAAGAGCGGCGGCATGTTTGCCCTGAAGGAAGGAACCTTGTATCCGATCCTGTACCGGCTGGAGGAGGACGGCTGTATCGTCAGTCGCTGGAGCCAGCCGGAGGGCAGGGAAGTATCCCGGAAATATTATACCGTCACAGAGAAGGGCCGGCAGACTCTCCGGGAGATCACCGGGTTCTGGCGGAATTTTTCGGGGACGGTGGGACAGATATTGGAAATCTGACGCGGCAGCCGTAAATGGCAGCCTTGAAGCTGTATTTACAGGAGGGAAACAAGCATATGATCCTTGGATTTGCAGTGTGCAGCGGGGTGGCGGCAGTATTTTTGTGGATCGCCGTCAGCGCGTGGAGGTCGGAGGAACCCGTCGGCTTTTTCACAGGGGTAAAGCCGCCAAAGGTCAGAGAGGTAAAAAAATATAATCATGCGGTTGCCGGGATCTGGATCGCGACGGCTGTTGTGACAGAAGCCATGGGCGTGCTGTTTTGTTTTTTTGAACAAAATTCCCCGGCGTTTCTGGCGGTGGTTTTTGTGGCGCCGGTATTTTTGATCGGGATGATGATTGTCTATACAAGGATTGAAGCAAAATATAAATGACGGCGGGATCAACAGACGCCATGGGGATGGTTTTGCATCGCCCACTTCCACGATCCCGGACGGCATGCGGAGATCGTATAGCAGAAAACAGGAAGGAAAACAATTTGGAGATCGTATAGCAAATCACAGGAAAGAAACAGGTTCAGAGATCGTACAGCAGATAACAGGAAGGTAACGGATTCAGAGATCGTGTAGCAAATCACAGGAAAGGAACAGATCAGTATGGATGAGCGTAACTATGTGCAGCAGGTTGTCAGGCATTTGAAGTGCTCCAAAGCAAAGCGGGAAGAGGTGCGAAAGGAACTGACGGCAGATATCGCGTCGGCTATGGAAGCCGGGGAATCATGGGACAAAATCCGGGCCCGCATGGGGATGCCAAAGGCGGCCGCCAAGGAGTTCAACGACAATTTCTCGCCGGAGGAGCGGAAAAAATACAGGAATAAAAAGATTCTTATTGTGACGGGAATCATCGCGGCAGCCCTTGTTGTGTTGATCGTGGCGGGTTACTGGCTGCTTCCAAAGGTGTCCGTTCTGGATGAAAAATCAGGCTTTCGTGAAGAACAGGTGGTGGAAAGAGCCAAGGAAGTGATCGGCTTATTTGAACAGGAAAAATTTGCCGACGTTGTTGCTCTGGGAGATGACAAGTTCCGGGCAAGTCTTGGAAACGGAGATCAGCTTGCGCAGGCGAAAGAAAACATCAGCGCCAACTGGGGAAGTCTGCAGTCTTACGGAAAGCCCTACACGGCGCAGGTAAAACAGGCGGGCGTCACCGGCGCGGTGGTACAGATCAATGCAAGCTATGAAAATGTCAATGTGATCTATACGGTGACATTAGATGAAGACTTAAAGCTCATCGGGTTTTTTATCCGGTAGACGATTTTTGCCGAATTGAAAAAATTGATCATAACGAGCTAGAAAAAACAAAAAGGCGGTGTTGTAGGCCAAATGTGCTTACAGTTCCGCCTTTTTAATAATAAGTGTTTACAAAATGATAGAGTGGTGA